>CAYTUX010000146.1:0-7238 GCA_964441455.1 uncultured Victivallales bacterium
ATTATGATTTCCGACAAAACCGCTGAAAATCTTGGTATAACTCCAGATAGTGTTGAACAAGGCGAAGTTGTTATTCAGCTTAACTCAAAAAAATTCTTGGTTCATGGCATTTTTAAATCTTCATCCCTTGAGCATCTGCTTGATTTGGATGGTGAAAATCTTCTACCATTTGATCTCACAGCAATGGTTAACCCCAAAATATATAGCGGAAGTATACTTGCAGAGAAAGATGATATAAGAATACCTGCTTCTGCTCTATTTATTGGACTAAGTGGCAAGTTTAATGCAAATATTCTCGGTGGTATACGAACTGTTTCAGTAGCTATAGACATGACAAACACAGACTTTAAAACTGCAAAACAGGAGATAGATAATTATCTTGAGCAAAGCGGCAAAGCAACATATTATGGTTTGTCAGGCATTGCATACTTCGGAAAGAGAGCCAGGGAAAGTTCGATGACCGGTTTGATAGACATGTTAATTCCGCTGTTTATCGCTGCATTAACTGTGCTGAACACCATGAAAGGTTCTGTATATGAAAGACGTGATGAAATTTATGTTTACAATGCAGTAGGTATAGCCCCTAAATATGTATTTTTTATGTTTATAGCCGAGGCTGTAGTATATTCTGTTGTTGGAGCTCTGCTCGGTTATATAATAAGTCAGGGAGTTGGACGTATTCTTATGGCTTTCGGTTGGACTGGTGGAATTAACATGAACTTTACTTCTATTGCAACTGTCTATGCTTCTCTGACAATCACACTGGCTGTATTTCTATCAACAATATATCCGGCAAAACAAGCAATGAAAATTGCAGAACCGGCAGATGATGCAGGATGGAAAGTTCCGGAACCTGAAGATAATGTCATCTCTTTTGATTTACCTTTCACATATAATCATATGGAAAGAATTGCTGTTATAGCATTCTTCTATAAATACATGCTAAACAATGGAGAAGGTAGTTCCGGTCCGTTTTATGCGGGCAAACCTGTCGTGAACATTTCTCAGGAACTTGATAGACTTGACAATGATAGTTATATTCCTCAAATTGAGGTTCCTATTTGGCTCAAACCTTTTGACCTTGGTGTGTCACAACAAATGCAAATTAAGTTTGCAACCGATGTAGATACCGGTGAATATATTTCAAGTATAATTCTTACAAGACTTTCCGGTACTTTAGAATCATGGAACCGATTAAATATAAGATTCATAAAGAAGATACGTCAGCACTTTCTACACTGGAGGGCAGTTTCTGATGAAATGAAACAAGATTTATATGATGAAGCAAAAACTCTTATAATAAATGAAGTTGAAAGAGGAGAGAAATTTAATGTCTGACACAAAAAGAGTTGATAAAGAACTGGAAAAATATCGAAATCTACTCGATACTCCAGATGTGTTTGAAAGTGGCTTTGGCTGGTCAACAATCATAGGAATAATTTTTTGTGGTCTTGTTATGCTTCCCGGTGCTATTTATTTGGGACTTATGACAGCCGGCAGCATGAGCAATGCGGCAACATGGGTTACAGTTATTCTTTTCAGTGAAATTTCACGTCGTGCAATGAAGCCACTTTCGAAAGGAAATCTCATTATTCTTCTGCATTCCGCACGTGCAATGTTAGCTGCGAACGTAATGATGCCGGGCGGTCCATTCGGACATGTTATATATCGTACATATCTGGTAACTTCAGATGCAGCAAGAGATATGGGCATGAGAGATGTGTTCCCCACATGGTACTGTCCAAAACCTGACAGTATAGCTATAACTGAAAGATTACTGTTCCATCCTGACTGGATTAAACCAATTGCTCTTCTATTTTTTATTGCTATTGTCGGGCTTATCAACAAATATACTATTGGTTATTTTTTCTTTAGGCTTTGTTCAGACGTTGAAAAACTTGCTTTCCCTTTGGCACCAATCCAGGCACAAGGTGCTCTTGCTCTGACCGAAGTAGAAAAAAGTGAAGAAGATATTGAAAAAGAAAAAGAGGAGGCTGAAAAGATTGGAAAAAAAACATTTTCAAAATGGCGTATTTTCTCATTGGGTTCGGTGATTGGTATCTCTTTTGGAGTTATTCAGATTGGAGTTCCTGCAATTACCGGTTTGATTTTGGATAAACCTTTCTTTATAATTCCCCAGCCTTTTATTGACACAACAGTTTTGACTGAGAGTATCCTGCCTGCAACACCCACAGGAATGGTGCTTGATGCCAGTATTGTTTTTCTTGGCTTTGTTATTCCTTTCTGGGCTGTTATAGGTTCTTCTCTAGCCATACTAGTTACACTTGTGGCAAATCCTATTCTTCATAGTATGGGTGTTTTGAGTCAATGGCAGCCTGGGATGGATACAATCAATACAACTTTTGTCAATGGTATTGACTTCTGGATGAGTTTTGGTATTGGTACTGCTGCCGGTATTGCTATTATCAGTGTATACTCAACGGTTAGAGATATAGTTAGAACTTCCAAAAAATCCAAAAAACAAAAAACAAAAACAGATAAGGATGTCTTGGAGCGCGGAACTGACAATCTTTGGAAGACCCCCAAGCTTGGACGTGGGGATTATCCGATGTGGCTTGCTCTTACCGGATATATAATTGCCTCTTCTGCAATGGTTATCGTAGTTAATATACTTGTACCCAATATACTGGGATTCCTGATTGTTTTTGCGTTTTTTTATAACCCTTTTATCTCTTATGTAAATGCAAGATTGCTCGGAATTACCGGTCAGACAGTTGAAATTCCATTTGTACGAGAAGGAGCATTTATACTTTCAGGATGCAAAAAAATTGATATTTGGCTGGCTCCTGTCCCAATTGCGAACTATGGTCAGCAGGCTCAGGCATTTAGGGTAAACGAGCTTACAGGAGTTAGCTTTCGTTCATTACTTAAGGCTGATCTGGTAGTAATTCCGGTGCTTTTTATACTTTCATTTGTTTTCTGGGCGTTTATATGGAAATCTAATGCTGTACCTTCGGATATCTTTCCGGCTGCACAGAAAAACTGGGAACTGATGTCAAAGCAGAATACTTTGATGTTTTCATCAACATTCAGACCGGAGGGAGAAGACGATAAAATTGAAAAATCATTTGGCGATTCTGAATTTGCAAAAGCATTGCATCCAAAGGTAATTACTGGTGGTGCAACTTTGACTGTTATGCTATTTCCCATATTTTCCATGTTTGGTCTGCCTGTTATGTTGATTTTTGGAATGATAAGGGGGTTCGGACAATTGCCGCATGTTATGATGCTGGAAATTTTAGGTGCCATGTTAGGAAGATTCTATTTCCAGAAAAAATTTGGTTCTAAAAACTTTTTACAGATGGCACCGACTCTCCTGGCAGGTTATTTCACAGGAGTCGGGCTTGTCGGAATGGCAACAATTGCTATGACATTAATTAAAAACGCTGTATCAAATGCACCATTTTAAGGATAAATATGACCAGAAAAGATAACAACAATCAACAACAGGTTAAACTTCCATTGAAAGTTGCTATGGAAGTTGTACTCCAAGGAATTAGAATTCGGTTGGGGCGTTCAATTGTAACCATTACCGGTGTTATATGCGGTATAGCATTTCTAATGTCAATATTAACAGGACAGATGATTAAAAAAGGGGTTAATAACGAAGATGCCATGCGTGAAGAAGTACAGAGAATTAGTAACTTCGTCAAAGCAGAGGTAGGGTTCTTAAAAAATAAAACAATCAGCTTGATTGTCGTTGGAAATCTCTCGGAAATAGAATTTCGAGCTCTTAAATCTTTTGAACATGATGGGGTCAACGAAATACAAATTGTGAACGAGAGTAAATTAAATAGTTCTCTGGAATCTATTACAAAAGTTTCTAATCAGGAATTTGGAGGAGGGAAAAGTATTGCTGTTTTTATGATGGGAGATGGCAAAATTCCGGATAGAGATTGGAACAAACTCTTATCTAAAGATAATAAAAAAGTTCTTGCAACTACAATTTCAGATGTTAAAATTCCGGACATACCTGAAAATCAGCTTGTTATGCTTTCAAGATCATGGTCGAAGGAAGAGTTAGCAAAAAAAATTAAACAGGCAAAACAGGAAAAATTTAGAAGTATTTGGATTGGCGTTATTTCACTATTAGTGACAGTAATTGGTATAACAAATGCAATGCTTATGTCTGTGACTGAACGTTTTCGTGAAATAGGAACAATGAAATGCCTAGGTGCATTATCTAGCTTTATTCGGCATATATTTCTTATCGAGTCTTCGCTTATGGGAATTGTGGGCGGTCTTGCAGGTGTTATTGTCGGTGCTCTTTTTTCAATACTTGCATATTCCATATCATACGGATTTGGACTGGTTTTTTCATCGGTTGATTTTCTTTTAATATGTGGTTTTGGGTTTGCAAGTCTTGCTGTAGGAATATTACTTTCCATAATGGCGGCATTATATCCGGCTAGAGTAGCATCAAACATGGTACCGGCTGATGCATTAAGATCAAATTTATAAGAGATATTATGATTATAGAAAAAGAAAAACTTGATTTGCTTTTTGAAAAGCCTCCTGAAGAAAAAGAGAAAGTCATTATTCGTGGAGTTGATATTGTCAAGACCTATAGAATGGGAACGCAGGTAACTCATGCACTTCGCGGGGCAACTCTGGATGTATTCAAAGGAGAATATCTTTCAATTATGGGACCTTCCGGGTCAGGAAAGTCAACTCTTTTTAATGCAATTGGTGCTCTTTCAAAACCAACTTCCGGAAAAGTCTATATAGACCAGGTAGATATAGCACAACTGGATACGGAAGAACTTGCATGGTTAAGATGCAGAAAAATCGGCTACATATTTCAGTCATTTAACCTTATCCAAGCAATGACATGCCTTGAAAATGTCACTTTGCCAATGAGTTTTGCCGGAATTGATAGCGAGGAAGCTCGTGAACAAGGAATTAAAATTCTTAAAATGGTTGGTCTTGGACATAGAATACTTCATAAACCAGCTGAACTTTCCGGTGGCCAGCAACAAAGGGTTGCAATTGCGAGAAGTCTGGCCAATTCCCCGGAAATTGTGCTTGCAGACGAACCTACCGCCAATCTTGATCAGAATACCGGACAGGAAATGATTGACTTGTTATGTTATCTGCAAAAAGAACTGAATGTTACTATTATTTCCGCAACCCATGACTTGAAAATGCTTCAGGCATCAGACAGAATTTTATGGATCGATGATGGAAGGATAGTTAAATCAGCAAAACCTGAAGATATTGATTTCGCCAGCGATTTTCATGAACACAATTAGTGTAAAGAATATTGTCAGCCTATCTGCGTTCTACGCACAGGCAGGCAGATTTCGCAGATTAAAAAAAATGTTTGCAGAACGATTTACAGCAGAATGATTATAAATAAAAAAGAGAAGAAATGTCTCGTGCAGAGACACAGAACGCAGAGAAGCCTAAAATAATGGTTAATGGTTAGTTATTAATGGTTAATGTTGGAAAAGCTTTCGCCTTCGCCGTTCCGGACTATGGCGTGATAAAGCCGCATATATATAATTAGTTAGACGTTAGACTGGTGAAGAACGCCTACAATCTGGACTCGTAGCACAGCTTAAGAGAAGGCTACCACGCAAAGCAAAAATCTGAACTGAAAGTGTTGAACTGCAAATGGGGTAACGCAACGATTTTCGTTGCAGGTGTTTTCTGGGAACGCTGAGCTTGAAGGAAAAACTCGGCATTAATATAAAATATAATAGGTTGCGAAGCAACGCCCTATGAATTAAATTGAACAAACAACCTGTTAGCCCTGATTGGGCTTAACATATTAGCACAGGGCAATGCCCTATTAATTCGGAACAGCAAATATGAGCAATGATAACAACGTAATTATAAGTACAGAGAATGTAAAAAAACTGTACATTACCGGAGAAGAAGAGCTTTGGGCTCTTAAAGGAATATCTCTTGATATTTTCAAAAGTGAATTTATATCAATTATGGGACCTTCAGGTTCCGGAAAGTCAACCTTGTTCAATCAGATTGGTGCTCTTGATGTGCCAACTTCCGGTAAAGTGTTTTTTGAAGGACAATCTGTTTTTGATATGAGTGAAAGCCAACAAGCATGGTTCAGATGTAATCGTATCGGCTACATATTTCAGACCTTTAACCTTATTCAGGTAATGACTGCACTTCAGAATGTTACTCTCCCGATGGTTTTTCAGGGAACTAACAAAGAAGAAGCAGCTGAACGTGGTAAGAAAATTCTTACAAGGGTTGGACTTGGGCACAGGATGGATCATAAACCATTTGAACTTTCAGGAGGTCAACAACAGCGGGTTGCTGTTGCAAGAGCTCTCGCAAATACGCCATCTGTAATTTTGGCTGACGAGCCAACCGGTAATCTGGACACAAAAACAGGAGAAGAGATTATTGACCTTTTAAAAGAGCTTAATAAAGAGGAAGGTGTTACTGTTGTATGTTCAACTCATGATCCTAAAATGCTTAAGTCTTCAGCACGCATATGCTGGATTCTTGATGGAAGACTCGATAAAGTCATGAGTCAGGAAGAATTTCGTCTTGAAGATATGGAAAATGACCAACAGGGAAAATAAATGTTCCAAAAAAAAACAAAAGTAACTGTTGATGATAAGAAAATGCTTGAAAGGGCAATACCTACATCAGAAATACTAAATGCTGTTGTCATTATGCATCCATCTGTTAAAAGAATAAAACATCCTAAGCATGGCTTTTGCCTAAGATGGTCAAACCAAGAAAAAAGAACTCATAAAGAAAGATGGTGGAATTTTTTTATGCCCTCACTAAGAAAAAGGAGTCATATACTTATTCTTGACGAGGTAGGTCGGCGTACTGTTGAACTCTTCGACGGTGAAAAAGACTTGAACAAAATTGCATATATACTTGCCGGAGAATTTCATTTTGATGAAGAGGAAGCAAAGGCTGCTATCATTGCCTTTACTATGATGCTTCGCAAAAAAAATATTATACAAGTTGAAGAAAAGTAAATCATTACAGATAGAAGAAATAACGAATATCATTTTGTTTTTTTTACGACCTTAGATTTATGGTTGAGAGGACAAACATGTATTTCGTTCAATTAAATTAAGGTTTTAATTGTTGTTTTATCACTTTTTGGGTGATAAAGTTAGAAAATTAGTTTAGCGGACGCCGATCCAGCTACCAAACATAAAGTGTTTTGATGATAATTGCAGAGTTCCTTGCTTTTTTGGGTAGCTGGGCTCCCGTTCTTACAA
>CAYTUX010000147.1:0-25649 GCA_964441455.1 uncultured Victivallales bacterium
AATCATACATATCATAATTTTGCAACAAAAAAAAAGAAATATTTCCATTTTTTTTAACTTACGGCATATTTTTTTGAAAAGTTTTTGAGAAGTTACAAAAATTCTAGTTAATTGTTTTGTTGTTGTTCTATTTTGAAAAGCCATTTGGAATCCATTTAGACCGTTTACACTCCGTGGGCAGGAAAGAGTTTTGGTTTTTTATACAAGGGTTACACTCTCCAGCTACTGCCTGACAAATATAATTTGTCAGGCAGTAGCTGGATTGCTCACCCTAGGCTACCTATGATATACTCCTTTGGAGTATTTTAAAGGAAGTCGCTACGCTCCTTATATTTGTTTTGTAAAAAGTTAAGTTTAAGTGCGAATAATAATTAGGGCAAAAAAAAACAGCCACATAAAAATGTAGCTGTTGATAGGTAGCAAGTGCTTACCATTGCTTTCTTCTAGGGCGTTCTTCCCTAGGACGAGCCTGGTTTACTTTGATGTCTCTTCCTTGTATGGAAGTTCCATTCAAACTTTCGATTGCTTGTTCCGCTTCAGAGTCATTAGCCATTTCTACAAAGCCAAAACCTTTTGATCTGCCTGAATCTCTGTCCATGATAACGGTTGCGCTAGTTACTGATCCGAATTCGCCAAAAGCTTCTTCTAGATCGCTGTCAGTCATGCCGTAAGCCAGATTTCCTACATATATGTTCATATGTATATTCCTTGATTTAATAGGTTGATTTAAAAACTGAAACTACACTATAATCAACCCAACAACTTACAGTAATAGAACTATTTATACTGAACATTCAATATCTCATTATATAAACAGATGGCGTAAATTATACTGTTTAATTTTATAATTGCAACATATATTTTTAAAAAAAACTAAAAATCTTCTTTTTTTGATAAAAAAGCAATAATAATAGTGTTTTAATTTATAGTTTCCTGATTTAAGCTTACAATTTCCGGAAAAATTCATTATATTTCCGGTTGCAGATATAAAAATGTATTTTAATCAATGAAACAGGTTTTAAATTATGCTTTTATCATCCATTGGGTGATCCCGCAATGCGGGATGAAAATTAGTTTAGCGGACGCCGAGGACGTATTAGCTTCTCCCCTTGCTAAGGGGAGGTGTTCGAGGGACGAGAACGGAGGGGTGTTTTCTCCCGTTCTTGCAAGACAATATTAGTCTGCACATCGGGAGGGTTGGCGTCCCCGCCGACCGAAAAGGGCATTTAACCAGAAAAACAGGTTTTTAAATGTTTTATTATAATATTTTATTGAAAAAAATATTGAAAAATGTGACAATACTATTTCGAATAATTTTTAAAAAAATATAAACAAGAGAAATCATGAAAGGAAAACGAGAATGAAGAAGTTTAGAGTAATGTTAATGGGATTAACTGCAATGGTTGCAGTTACTGTTATCGCGGAACAAAAGATTGCAGTTATGGATTTGGCTTTGGTTATTGAAAATGATCCGGCTATGGCGGAAACACAGCAATCTGTCAGAGCTAAGATTGCTACGTATGAAAAAGAGCAGGATGAGATGCTTGCTGTAAGACAGGAGATGAAAAAAGAGCTTGAAGATCTTATTAAGCAGTCCGAGAGTAAGGTAATCAGCGAAGTTGCTAAAAAAGCACTTGAAGATCAGGCAAGAGCAAAAATTCAAGAGATTAAAGATTATGAATCAGATATTAAAGATAGAGCTGGATTAGCTCAAAAAATGATTTCAGATCAGACAAATAGAGCTCAAAGGAAAATTTTAGATAAAATTAAAGCTGCAGCATCTGATTATGCAAAGAAGAATGGTTATGATTTTGTTATTCCTACGACAATTGACAATGCTACCGGTATGTTTATTGTTTTGTATGCAAACGAGAAATACGATATTACAAATGACATAATTGAGCTTATTAACAAAGGTGTTGGGAAATAAAAATTTATATAATTCAGGAGTTTGTTTAATGGGTCTAACAGTAAAAGAGATAGCCGCTGTGATTTCAGCAGAGGTTATTGGAGATGAATCTATTGAAATTAATGGTATTGCATCATTAAAGGCGGCAACTGAAAAAGATATATCCTTTTTATCTTTAGCCAAATATGCATATCAGGTTCCGGAGAGTCAGGCTGCAGCCATCATTGTTGATAAAAATTTTGAAACAAAAGGATTGGGTTGTGTATTCTTAAAAGTCGATAATCCTGATTCAGCATGTTCTGTTGTGGCACCATTGTTAAATTCTCCCATTCCCACATTTCAGTCTGGTATTCATTCTTCGGCGGTAGTTGCAGAAGATGCCAAGATAGGAGATGCCGTTTATATTGGTCCATGTTGTGTTATAGAACCGGGTGTGATTGTTGGTGAGGGTTCAGTAATTGTTGCAAATACATATATTGGACATTCAACAGCTATTGGAGAAGGCTGTAAAATATATTCAAATGTAACAATTCGGGAGTATACCAAGATTGGAGACCGCACAATTATTCATTCCGGTACAGTTATTGGTTCAGATGGATTTGGCTATACAAACGAAAAAGGAAAATGGATTAAGATTCCTCAGGTTGGTGTTGTAGAAATTGGCAATGATGTTGAACTTGGTTCAAATGTATCTGTTGACAGGGCAAGATTTGGAAAAACCATCATTGCTGATGGAGTTAAAATTGATAATTTAGTTCAGATTGCACATAATGTTGAGGTTGGAGAAAATACAGCAATGGCATCACAGGTTGGTATTTCCGGCAGCACAAAGGTGGGGTGCAACGTTATGCTGGGAGGTCAGGTTGGTCTTTCCGGTCATATTGAGATTGGCAATAAGGTTGTTGTATTGGCAAAGAGTGGAGTCCACAATGATGTTCCGGATGGTGAAGTAATTTTTGGAACCCCGGCATTGCCTAGAAAAGAGGCATTAAGGGTATTTGCAACTTTGCCAAGTATACCTGATATGAAAAAGCAGATTAAAGAGTTAAAAAAACAGGTAAAGGTTTTAGAGTCTAAACTTGGGGATTAATAAGATGAAAGTATTTGTTACAGGTGGTGCCGGATATATTGGCAGTGTTTGTGTTGAACTGCTGATTAAAGAAGGTCATGACGTAGTAGTTTTTGACAATTTGGAACGTGGACATAAGGAAGCATTGCATCCTGATGCAAAGTTTATACAAGGTGATCTACGCTGTAAGGATGACATATTTACAGCACTTGATGAAAATCCTGCTGATGTGATTATGCACTTTGCAGCATATGCATTGGTTGGAGAATCCATGGCTCACCCTGAAATCTATTTTAGAAACAACGTTATAGGTGGAGCCAACCTTGCGGAAGCAATGGTAAGTTCCGGAGTAAAAAAAATAGTTTTTTCCTCCACATGTGCAACATATGGACAGCCTTTAACAGATGAAATCAAAGAGGATACTATTCAAACTCCGACGAATCCTTATGGTGAATCTAAGTTAATGCTGGAAAAAATGTTACTTTGGTATCAGAAGCTTCACAATATCAGTCCTGTATTTTTGAGATATTTTAATGCCTGCGGAGCATCCGGGAGATACGGAGAAGATCATGATCCTGAAACCCATATAATTCCAAATGTTCTGGCAGCTGCATTGGGGCAGAAGAAGTCTGTAAGTATTTTTGGTTATGACTATCCCACACCTGATGGAACATGTGTCCGAGATTACATTCATATTTTAGATCTTGCTGAAGCTCATCTGCTTGCAGCAACAAAAGATGTTTCCGGACCTTTTAATCTTGGAACAGGAACAGGCATTTCCGTGAAGCAGATTGTTGATGCATGCAAAAAAATTACAGGAGTTGATATTCCATATGAGATGTCTGACAGGCGTCCGGGAGATCCTGCAAAACTGATAGCTAATGCCGATAAAGCTCGGTTAGAACTTGGTTGGCTGCCTGAATATTCAGATGTAGAAACAATTGTTGAGACAGCGTGGAATTGGCATAAGTCTCATCCAAAAGGATACAGGGATCACGAGTAGCAGACAAAAGAATTTTCGAACAGATGCACCTGTCTGCGTGCGAGGATTGCACAGGCAGGCAGAGGACGCATAGAAAAAGATAAATGGATTTTGAATTAATTGTGGAGGCAGGAAAGATGGTTGTTGAACTTGAAAAAAGATGTCGTGAATTATGTGTTTTACTATGTGACAATTTGACAAAGTCAGGTCAAACTGTTTCGACGGCAGAGTCCTGCACAGGTGGTTTATTGGGGAGTTTTATTACCTCCATTCCAGGTTCTTCTCAAGTATATCTTGGAGGTATCATATCGTATTGTGATGACATAAAAGAGCAGCTTCTTGGTGTTGACCGTAATTTGCTGAAGGAAGATGGAGCGGTATCTGATACGGTTGCTCTAGCTATGGCAAGAGGCTGTAAAATGAAATTTGCCACCACTTTTGCAGTTTCTGTTACTGGCATTGCAGGACCCGGCGGAGGAACAGAATCTAAGAGTGTTGGGCTTGTATATATTGCATGTAAGTCGGCAGATAAAACGGTTTGTGAAAAATTTCAGTTTAAAGGAACACGTGATGAGATTCGACTGAAGTCTGTAATAAAAGCTTTAGAGATTTTATTAGGTATATGAAAACTTGCAGATTACATTTTGGTGGAGTAGCAGGAATAGGAATGAGTGCTCTTGCTCAGGCAATGAGCACAGCAAATTGTAAGATAAGCGGCTCTGACAGAATGTTTGATGAGCATAACACCTATGACTGGCAGAAAAAAATATGTTCCAGAATGTTAAATCAGTTTGCCAATTTTTCTATAGATATTACAGCGCAAGATGGTTTGTCAATTAACAATAGTCTTAATGCATTGGTTATAAGTACAGCCATAGAAGATACTAATCGTGAAGTTATTAAAGCAAAAGAACTGAAAATACCGATTTTACATCGCTCTGAGATTTTATCATGGTATCTTGGAGGTTTTGATAAGTGTATTGCAGTTACAGGTACTTGCGGAAAGAGTTCTGTTACGGGGATGCTTGGTTGGATTCTTGAGTTTTGCGGATTGTCACCAACTGTTGTTAATGGAGCTCCTGTAGTCAATTGGGTTGATGAATTGAACATTGGAAATTTTCGATTCGGTAATGATTCTCTATGCATTTTTGAAGCAGATGAAAGTGACCGATCTCTTTTAAGGTACAAGCCTGATATATCTATTATAACGAACATATCTACCGACCATTTTTCAAAGGCAGACGCAGAGAAAATTTTTGAACAATTTAGAGGACAGACAGAAGATATTGTTTTTGATAATGATTCTTTACTTGGTTTACAAGATTTTCGATGTATTGGTCAGAAGAGTTTATTCAGTTACAGGGATTGTGATTTTGAGATTAATGTTCCGGGGGAGCACAATATTGAAAATGCTCTTTATGCAATTGAATCTGCACTATATTTAGGTTGTAAAATTAAAGATATCAGAGATGCTTTAAAAAATTTCCGAGGAATTTCTAAACGCCTTGAAAACATAGGTAAAACATCAAATGGGGCAATGGTTATTTTAGATTTTGCTCATAATCCAAAGAAGATTAAAGCGTCTGTTGATACCATCAAATCTGCTGAAGGTTCTATTTTTCTTGTATGGCGTCCGCATGGATATGCACCTTTAAAAAATATGTTTGATGAACTTTCAGATGCGTTTGCGTCAACTCTAAGAGCGAATGATAAACTATTTTTATTGCCGGTTTATGATGTTGGAGGCACGGCAGACAGAAGCATAAATTCTGATATATTTTGCGACAGACTGAGGGAAAGAGGTCTAAATGTTGTGACAGGGGAATATAACGAATTTGGTATAGAGATATCTCATAATGCAAAGGCGGAAGATATCATAATAGTTATGGGTGCCCGAGATCCGTATCTGGAAGTTTTTGCAAGGGATTTAGTAGAATCCAAGAAAGGTATAAAATGAAATACAAGCCAATGACAGAAGAAGGCAAGAGAATTGCGCCATACATTGATCATACAATTCTTAAGCCAAATACAGTAAAGGAAGATGTTGAAAAGATTTGTTCAGAAGCAATTGAGTATGGTTTTGCTTCAGTTTGTGTTAATCCTAATATGTTGCCGATTGCAGTTAATGCACTTTCAGGCACAGATGTGCTGGCATGTGTTGTTGTAGGATTTCCTCTTGGAACAGAGACTTCAGAAGTAAAGGCATATGAGACAGTTAAAGCTGTAGAAGCGGGAGCAGAAGAAATTGATATGGTTATATCTCTTGCGGCAGTAAAAGAAGGTCGTTTTAATGATGTTGAATCTGATATAGCTGCTGTAGTCAAATCCGCAGAGGGAAAACATGTTAAAGTTATTCTTGAAACATTTTTTCTTACAGATGCCGAAAAGGTTTCGGCATGCAGGTCTGTGAAGAATGCAGGAGCTGATTTTGTTAAGACATCAACAGGATTTCTTGGGGGAGGAGCAACAGTTGAAGATATTGCATTAATGAGAAAGACAGTAGGTCCTGACTTTGGAGTTAAAGCATCCGGTGGAGTCAGGACAAAAGAAGATGCATTAGCAATGATTAATGCCGGTGCTACCAGAATTGGAGCAAGTGCAAGTATTGCAATTGTAACCGAATGACAGGGAACCCGGATAATGCTGATAGTACAGATGTTCACGGATAAAAAAGATATGTTGCATGAAGAAATAACAACATTTAAATGGTGGAAGAATTTTTTGCTTTATAGTGAAAAACCATCAGATATTTTGAATAAGCTTCGTGAAGAAGGTAAGATTTTGCAATTTCCGGAGCTAAATGCACTAATTGGTTGTGAGCAAAATGCGAGATGGCATCCTGAAGGTGATGTATGGAATCATACATTAAAATGTCTTGATGAATTTGTAAGACATAGGAGAGGAGATGACGATGATGATTTACTCCTTGGATTTGCTGTACTTTGTCACGATTTCGGCAAACCTTTAAGCTCGTTTACAGATAATGGAGAGATTCGTGCTCATGGACATGATATTAAATCTGTTGAGCCGGTAACAAGTTTTCTTGGGAGGCTTGGAGCTGATGAAAACTTCATTCAAGATGTTGTATGCCTGACAAAAAATCATATGCGTGTATTTGCTCTATATCAAGGGAGATCCGGCAATAATGCAATTCGGAGATTAATGCGAGAAGTGGAAAGAATTGATCTTCTTGTGAAACTAAATAATACAGATGAGTGTGGCAGGGGGATGGTTCCTGAAGATGCCGGTACGGCCGGGGCATGGTTACAAAAAAGAGTAAATATGATTCGAGAAGAGGATTCCAAGCCTGAACCACTAGTAACAGGTTCTGACTTGATAGAACTAGGATATAAACCGGGAAAAGAGCTTGGAAAGCTTCTGAAAAAGTTCTATGAAATACAATTGCAAAATAATATTAATGATAAAAAAAAGTTACTAAAACTGTCTTTTTATAGAGAACCTTAGATTTCTGTTTGAGAACATAAATGTGTATTTTAGTCAATTAAATTAGGGTTTAAATTACCCAGGTACTAAAAGAAAAGTTAACTGTCAGTTTGAACTTACAGGTTTTTATACTTAGTAGCTGGGGATGATCCCGCAAGACGTGATGAAAGCGGGAAAGAACCCGTCTCATGGCTTTGGGCAGAAGCCAAAGAGACAATGCACTGAAAGAGGCGATGACTGCTAAAAAGAGAATGGGAAACCATTTCCCTAAAACATCGGGGCCGATATGGTCGAAAATCGAAATGCTTCCGGCTATTCGCCCCGGCGGAATGGCATGGCGTTTGAATTGGATACAGATCGCCAACAGAACCAAACTGGCAATATCTGTAATGACTGTTGATGCCAGTACAGCCACGCCGAAGCGGGTGTGGGTAACCCTGAGTTCACGAATGACCGGAAATACGATGCCGACCGAGTGCGAAGCGAATAGCGAGGCATAGACCCATTTGCCTATGTTGTCTGAGGGCTTAAAAATGCGTATACAGCAAAGCCGGCAGCGGCAGGAATGACAAAGGGGAGAAAGCTCAACCAGCCGACTGCCCGTTTCTCGGATTTAACAATCCTGATGTTGACCTCCATTCCCGCCAAAGCCATAAGAAAAATCAACCCGAGCAGCCCGAGTGCATCCAACACGACATAAATCTGCTCGGTGGGATAGCCTCGGCCAAAAAAACGGTTCAGGTGCGGATTAGATCGAGTGAATTCGGACCAATGACAATACCGATAATCATTATGGCGACAACGGCGGGGATGTGCCATCTGCGTAGAAGTTGAGGGACAATCGCCACCAAAACCATCACTACGAGAAAAACTATTAGAAACGTAAGACCTGCCACAATGCGATTTCCTTTACTTTATTCATGTTATTTTCTTTCGAACGTTGCGAATCAGGCGTGCTATCAAGTGTCGTCTGCATCTGTCTTGTGCGGCTCATTCTGTTGCAGAGACGGTTGGGTGCGTTGTACGGGTGACCGTTCGAATTGCCTGTGTACGGTTTCTATATTGTGGGTCATCCGTAAAGTCCGCCAGATGCCCGTCACTATGACAGCGAAGCCTAATCCGATTAGAGTCCAACCGGCAATTTCAGAAAAGCGACTGTCAAAGAACTTGATGTAACCTGCACCTGTAAGAACCAATGCGAGAGCAGTTCGGCAGTAGGCAAGAAAAGTTCGTTCGTTGGCAAGGACAGTTCTGTCGATTGCAAGTTGATCTCGAAGGATCAACTCTTCCACCACAAAACGTTCATAAGGGTTGAGCCTCTTTGATGGTTTGTTGATCGTGATTGGATGGCGCTCGAACTCCTGATCGACATTGGAAAGAACAACTCCCACATCCGAGAGTCTGCTTGCCATCTGCTTAAGTTTTGCATTGGCTTGCGTGATTTTCGACAGCTTCTCGTTTTCCGAATCTGAATCAAGATAGCCTCCGCAGATTTCTTCGATTCTCCTGTATTTGTCTGCCTGCTTCAATTCCAATTCCGCTATGAGCTGCGTTATGACGTATTGTTTTCGGATGAGTTCATTGTATCTGAGGTGGAGGCATGCACCCTTGATGGGTGCCTTGCTGGCCAGATCAAGACAATCGTCAAGGTTGCATGGCTTGTGAGTCAACCTGTACCATAGACTTCGCATATTGCGTGTTCCTTTCTTTGTTCCGAACGTTTAGATGAGGTGCGAGTTTAGGAGTCGCCTGCATCAATTTGTTAAATTTATTTTTATTTTTTAAGTTTTTTTCAAGACTTCTTTTGAACAGTCGCTATCGCTCAAGAGAACTAAGTTAACAAAGATGAATAAGAGTAAATCCTTAGTTTTCTTTAGTTATCTTCTGTTAGAATTATTTTATCTTCTTTAACATATATTATACGAATGTTCGTAAAATAATTCTTTTTAATATTTATTAGAGTATACCGCCGTGGTATACATGTAAATTTAGTTGCCAGCTATGCTGGAATCAGCTGAATTGTTGAATTTGAGTCACCCAGCCATCAAAATTTTATTAGCTGGATCAGTCGGTTATGTTTTATGCATAAATCATTGATATAGCTATATTTTGTAAAAATATGTGTTTATTATATTAAAAAGTTTGTTAAATTGCAATTATTTTATGATAAATAAATAAAGGTTGACTAGATTTGAATATGTCTTATACAATGTGTTATGCGAATGTTCGTAATATACGGAGTCTCAATCATGAGAAAATGAAAATTTGGGGTAAAATGATTCGCAATATGTCTTATACAAGGGGTTATGCGAACGTTCGCATAATTACATATTGAAAGGAAAAGAATATGGAACTTGTTGATTATTAACGATATATCATCAGTAATAATAGTGCAACGAATGGTCTATCAGCGTCATCCTTGTTCTTTTATAAACCTTTCAAGAGATTTCTTTTGGTTGCGGCTATGTCGCCGTATGGTCTCTGTGTCTCTAGCGTAGCGGGTGGTTAAAATTCTTTTCTTATTTCCGTGATCATCGGTGTTTATCGGCGGCTAAAACTCTTTTGGTTGTCTGCCTGTCGTTAGACAGGCGTCTATGCCGCCTTATGAACCGAGGTCGGCATTCCTCTCTGCTGACAACATAACCTTAATCTGCAATTCGGGAGGGTCATCGTCCCCGATGACCGAAACTGAAATCAACAGGGAGAATAGGGGGTTAACAGGTAAGTTGACTTTGATTTTGTTTTATAATATAATTTGATCATGAATTTAGAAAATATGACAAAAAATGATCTGATCAAGTTGTGTAAAAGACAAAGTGAGCTTTTGCATTCAGCAGGGATTAAAGATGAAATTATACCTGAAGATAATGCATTATTTGATGATTATAATAACTTAGGGCATATAGTTGAACTTACCGAGAAGAGTTTTATATCAGTTTTGAGAATTAACACAAAGGGTGGAGTTTTATATTATAATCGTGCAGCTCATTTTTTTGTAGAATTGAGAAAAGACGGAAAAAAGTATTTAAAAGAGCGTCTTTTTAAGTATATAAAGCGTATTTCAGATGGGGACGGTGCAGAAAAATTCAAGTATGTTGATAACTCTAACAATAGCTATCTTGTCAAAGTTGACCCTTTTATTGATGATGATTTTCTAAATATATATTGTGTTTCCCTAGACGAATTGAGGTTGGATAGTGATGTCTTAAGAGCTATGGTGGGGCATGAATTCACCCGTTATACAGAAGATATTGACTACGTTGGAACAATTGAAATTGATCTGACAACTTCACTTGCCCGGAAAAACAAACTTTATTGCGATTTGAATGGCGTAGAGTATAGTTCGAGTGTTTCTTCATATGATGTAGTTAAAGAGACAAAAGCTTTTCATCCTGATGATGTTTCCGGTTATATAGCTAATATGAAAGATATTTTTTCAGGAGATCTTCTTGGTTTTGAGAGTGTATATAGAGTTAATATTGATAATATCTATTACTGGCGAAAAGCAACTTTTCATATAAGGTCTAATCCAAACATTTTAATTGGTACGGTTGAAGATATTGACTTTGAACAACGTCAGGATGCAGAAGTTGCATTTTTAAGTTCTGTTATACGAGAAGCATCTTTTAACAGTGACTTCTTCTATTGGAGTTCAAATTTTGACGGCACTTTACAGGTTAGTGATAGTTTTGAAAACATAACAGGTCTTTTACCAACTTTTGAATTGCCGGAATACATTAAGCAAGTTCATCCTGATGACCTGGATAAGTTTATGGATTTTATTGAAACTGACTCAGGCAGGAGAGACGAACATCAGCTTGAGTATCGATTTATTAAAGATGAAGGCGAATTGTTATATTTCAAAGTCAGAAGTTTTAATCGGGTTGACGAGCGAGGAGATGTTATTGGTAGAGTTGGTATTGTTGTCAATACAACAAGTCACGTTATTGCAAGTGACATGTTAAAGGTTAATGAGTATCTTCTGGGTTATGCTGTTGAAAGCTCCGGAATGGGATATTGGATAAACAGAATAGATACCGGTGAAGTTGTGTTCTCTGATGTTTGTGTTGAGCTTTTTGAATTGGAAGGTTGGCAAAATTACAACATGGAAGAAAATATTGATCGAATTATTGATGTTATTCATCCCGATGACAGAATTCTGATAACTGAACAACGAGATTCCTTTTTTGAAAAAGGAGATGCGGAAAGAGTTTTTACAGTAAGAGTGATCAGAAGTAATAATGAGATCAGGTGGGTAAATCTGACAATATGTGTGGAGGTGGATAATGTTATTGGTCTTTTATATCGTTTTGGAACGGTTCTTGATGTTACTCAACAGCATCTATATGAAAAAACTTTGGAGAAGGAACGTGCTGATGCAATAAATTCAAACAGGGCAAAAAGTTCATTCTTGGCGACTATGAGTCATGAAATCAGAACTCCACTCAATGCCATTATAGGTTTTAGTTCTATTTTGAAAGATAAAGAGCTTTCTGAGGATTGTTATAATTATGTGAATGCCATTAATACATCTGCTGAAAATCTACTTTCATTGTTGAATAATGTTCTTGATTATTCAAAAATTGAAGCCAAAAAGATTGCTTTATCTCCAAGCCTTATAAATCTTGATGAGTTTATTGATGATTTACAAACTGTTTTTAGCCCACAGGCTAAAGAGAAAGGTATAAAATTTATTACTAACATATCTTCTCAAGGCTCCAAGATCATGATTGATGTTGTGCGTTTACGCCAAGTCATATTTAATATAGTTTCAAATGCTTTTAAATTCACTGAGAATGGTTTTGTTTCTATAGATTTTCACATTATACCAAGTGATAATTCAGATGACTGTGCTGAGATGTTAATTAAGATTGCTGACAGCGGTATTGGAATCTCCGAGGACGATTTGCCGAATATTTTTAATTCATTTGAACAGTCTGCCAATCATGATGTCGGAAAATTTGGCGGATCAGGTTTGGGATTAGCTATTTCCAAAAATCTTGTTGAATTAATGGGAGGTGAAATTTCAGTACAAAGCGAGGTTGGAATCGGTACGAAGTTTGAAATATTTATTTCGAAGCTGAAAATAACTGATATAGGAACTGAAAACAGAAAACCTGACAGTAATAAATTTATCAGTGTTAAGACGAGGGTTGTTGTTGTTGAGAAAGCTTCTGAAAAACTTGATAATGTTTATTATTATTTAACAACATTAGGTTACAAAGTTTTGAGATTTTCATCAGTAAGAGATACTTTGAGTTACTTGAAAATCAATGATGTAAGTTTTGTTGTGGCAGAACTTCTGGAAGGAGGAAGATGGAATGATTTAATAATGGGAATGCGAAATCTGGACAAACATTTATATACCCCTGTTATTGCTGTTTCGTCAGATTTAAATGCAAAAATGAAATATGATCTGTCATTTTTCAGAGAAGTATTGTATAAACCAGTTGTTTTTGCTAAATTTGCTAAAGTTATTGACCAAATAAATGAGAAAAAAATTACATTTTTTGGTAGAGATTTCTATCAGGAGACTCTTCAGGTTATAAGAGATAAGTTTTTGGAGCGTTTTATTGAGAGACACACTGTTTTCAATCTGGATTATGATATAATATTGAGTAAAGATTTACTCCGTTTTGCCTCAGAAACATCAGATCTTGAAATTCTGAAATTTGCAAAGTTATTTTCTAAAGCAGTTGAGGATGCAAATTTAGATTTAATTAATGAACTGTCAGCAAAGGTATTAGATGTTTAGTGAAGATTTAGTTGTATTGAAAAATTTAGAACCAAAAATTGTTGAAAAAGATGTTTATAGATACCTGCGTTACAACATGAGTAAAACAGAGTTGACTGATGATATTAAGAGCAGAATATCTGATAATTTTGATTATGCCATGTCGCTTATGGAAATTAGTGGCGTTGGGTGTATAAGGCAGATAACTGGAAATACAGGAGATGTTTTAACTATATGCGGCGGGTATGATTTTTCAAGTAAATATATGTGTGAATGGTTATACGGATGCAGCCACATATTGTTAATGGGAGCAACAGCAGGCAGAGATGTTATGGATAAAATTAACAGTCTGCAGAAACAGGATTTATTAAATGCAGTTGTTATAAATGCAGTCGCATCATCTGCCGCAGATCAAGCATTAGAATATCTGGAAAAGTTTTTTGCAAGGCTTGTTTTCAGAAGCAAGATGGTGCTGACAGATAAGAGGTGGTCGGTAGGATATGCTGATTTGGACCTTAAATATCAGCATATATTCTATAAGTTGCTTAAAATGAATACAATTGGTGTTGATATTTTGGATTCAGGAATGCTTGTTCCTGAAAAATCAGTAACGGGATTTTGTGGAATTAGTTAGAAAATTAAAAATTTTCTAATGCGGACGCCGAGGACGGCATCCCTCCCGTGTGAGTCATGCAGGTTAATGTTAGATTGAAGTTTTAACAGGGATGGTCGTCGTCCCCGATGACCGGAATGAAAGAAAAAACATAAGAGCCAATTTCAAAAGTCCGCTCCCTACTGGAAGCGGCTACAGTAGTTGGCAGAAAAATCAACGTTTTTGGGACGTTTAACATCTGTGGCCGAGGTCAGCAGACCTCGGAAAACCGACTTTTGAAATTGGCTCATAAATATAAGACAAAACAGTCTGTATTACATTGAACAGAACCGACTTAAACAAGGAAAACAGAAAATGATAAGTGAAATTTTAAAAGATAGGTTGTTGGTTTTAGATGGAGCAACAGGAACTTTACTGCAGGAGAGTGGGATGCCTAATGGAGTTTCGCCTGAACTGTGGTGCATAGAGAATCCGGATGTTATATCTTTAATATATAAAAACTATGTGGATTCAGGCTCTGATGTTGTATACACATGTACTTTTGGCGGAAACAGATATAAGTTAAAGCAATACGACCAATCTGCCGATGTTTTTAAAGTTAATAAAAGACTTGCAGAAATTGCCCGAGATGCAGTTGGAGAACAATGTCTTGTTGCTGGCGATATTGGTCCGACAGGAAAATTTATTGAGCCGTTCGGAGATTTAAGTTTTGAGGATGCAGTTGAGGGATTTAAAGAGCAGGTTATGGGACTTGTTGCGGGAGGTGTTGACCTTTTTGTTATTGAAACACAGATGGACATACAGGAGGCTCGAGCCGCCTTGTTGGGTGTAAAAGAGTGTACAGACAAGTTTGTGATGGTTACTATGACTTATGAACCTGATGGACGAACTTTGAATGGAACATCGCCGGTTGCTGCTTTAGTGACTCTGCAGGCACTGGGTGCCGATGCAGTCGGCACAAATTGTTCTGTGGGACCGGAGGGAATGCTTGAATATGTTAAACAGATGATGCCATATGCCAAAGTTCCTGTAGCTGTTAAGCCAAATGCCGGAATGCCTAGGATTGAAAATGGCAAGACTGTTTTTGAAATGGATGCTCAGGAGTTTGCATCTTATGCCCATGAATTTATCAATGCAGGAGTGAGTATTATAGGCGGGTGTTGCGGAACAACTCCGGCACATATTAAAGCTCTCAAAACTGAATTAAAAGATAGCCGACCATTGGTCAATTCAAAATTTTCTAATGGGGTTGTTCTTAGCTCGGCAAGAAATATTCAAATAATATCAGCAGATAATAAATTTACAGTAATTGGTGAGCGAATTAATCCTACAGGTAAAAAACTCCTGCAGCAGGAGCTTTTTGAAAATAAGTTTGGTGTGGTTCGAACAATGGCAAGAGATCAATATAATTCCGGTGCTAAACTACTTGATGTTAATGTTGGTATGCCCAATGTTAACGAGAGCGATCTTCTCCCGGAAGTTGTTAAAGTTTTGTCCGGGTTTTCACCTCTGCCATTGGTGATTGACTCTTCAAATTCTCAAGCTATGGAGAATGCTTTAAGAATTTATCCGGGGCGAGCACTGATAAATTCTATCTCACTCGAAAAAGAACGCATTGAAAAAATGTTGCCGTTGGCAAAGAAATATGGTGCTGCATTTATCGCCTTACCACTAAGTGACGATAAAATACCTAAGAAGAGTGATGAACGTATTGAGTTTGTTAAGGAACTTGTATCAGAAGCAGAAGAATTTGGTATATCTAAAAATGATATTGTTGTTGATGCTCTGGTAATGGCTGTTTCTGCCGATTCAACTGCCGGCAAAGCAGCACTGGAAACCATTAAGTGGTGTTCGGATAATAATATGATGACAACCCTTGGATTATCAAACATATCATTCGGACTGCCGCAACGTAAATGGGTTAATTCAACATTTTTAACTTTGGGCATTGCCAATGGTTTGACATCGGCAATATCAAATCCATGCGATAATGAATTTATGAATATCAAATTAGCCGCAGATCTTTTGTTTGATAAAGATAGGGATGCTTCAGCATATGTGAAACGTTTTTCTGATAATATTGCCGAAAAGAAAAGAAAAGAAGATTTTGGACATCTTTCTTTTGAACAGCAGATTTATCAGGGAATCATTGATGGAATAAGAGATGAGATTAAGCCTCTTGTTATAAAATATGTTGATCAGAACTCTGACTTGGATCTTCTTGTCAATGAATATATGATTAAAGCAATATCAAAAACAGGTGACCTTTTTGCACAACAGATATATTTTCTGCCCCAGCTTATTGCATCAGCTGAAACAATGAAAGCTGCTTTTTCAATTGTAGAACCATTAATCACAAAAAAGGATGTTTCAAAAAGAGCCGGTCGAGTTATTATGGCAACTGTTGAGGGAGATATTCATGATATCGGCAAAAATATTGTTGTTCTGCTTTTGCAGAATCATGGTTTTGAAGTATTAGATTTGGGGAAGGATGTTTCCGGCGAACAGATTGTTGAAGCAATAAAAGAATTCAAACCTGATATAGTTGGTTTATCTGCACTAATGACAACAACTATGGTCAGAATGCCGGAAATCATCAGATATGTGCATAAAACAATAGTTAATGAGAGAATTTCGTTTATGGTTGGCGGTGCTGTCATTACAAAATCTTTTGCCCAATCAATTGGAGCCGTTTATGCACCTGATGGTGTTGCAGCTGTTGAGACTGCGAAAAATATTTTAAATAATTAAAAATTGAATGTAGAGGAGAGGCATGCCTCACCCGAACTTTCGCATAAATATAAAAAGGGATTGGGATGAAAAATAAAATTATATTTTGGATACTGACCATCGGGCTGTTGATTTTGAGTTCAGTTCATTTTCATCCTGTTGTCGATGGAGAACAAGCTGCATTTTTTGGAGATACAGGAGATGGGTTCTTTAATATATGGATACTAGAGCATAATTATCAGAACTTACGGCAAGGTGAATTCAATCTGTTTGACGGACGTATTTTTCAACCTGCCGGAAAAAATACTCTTTTATGGTCTGACAACCTTTTTGTACCTACCGCTTTTTATATTCCATTTCGACTGTTTACAAATCCACTTACTGCATCCTATTACACAGGAATTCTATTGTCTTTTATCAGTTATCTGTCCTATCTGATGATATTCTCTCTGATTTTTAGAATTATAAATGATTTCTATAGAAAAATACCTGAATACGGAATTTTTCTGATACCTTTTTTTGCATATGTCACAAATTTTTCAATATCAAAATTTGAGTATTTCTGCCATTTTCAGAATTTGTCATTTTGTTTTTCAGTATTACTTTTCGGTTGTATACTCGGCTACTTCTTTTATCGAAAGAAGTTTTTCTTCAGAGGAATGGTTTTTGCCGAAGTTGCACTTTTGTATTCAACTCCATATTACGCTGTTTTAGGAATGTGTTTCATTTTGTGTTGGTTTCTTGTGCAGGTATCCATAGATTGGAGAGAGCTTTTGCTTACCATCAGAGAAAATATTTTTTCAATCTTAATATCAGCAGGACTGTTTGGTTTTTTAGCATATCATTATATGAAAGTTGATAAAGTTGAGTATCAAGGATATGTATACAGAAGTTCAAGAGCACACTTTGATGAGTTCTATCTTCCTTTTCAGGGCATATTTAATTTCATAATAAGAGATTTGGATGTACATAAAAATCCTGAATCGCCCAGCTATCTTGGTGGGGGGCTTGTTTTAGGCATACTAATTCTGCTTATCATATCCATTCCTCACATTTGGAGGTATTTAAAAACTAACTATAAAAATTATAAATTATATACTCTTTTTGCAGTTATAATAATTTACAGAGTATTCTTTTTGAATATGAGAAATAATACGTTTGCTGCAATTTCAGGACTTATAATATTGTTAGGTTCTTTAGTTTATATTTTCTGTAAGCTGATTGATAGAGAGAATAAAAGAAGTCTTAGAAATATGTTTTTAATTCTTATTTTATGTGCAATTTGTTGTTATGGTATAGCATTTGGACCTAGTAAATATTTTTTAGACAACAGCATTAATCCGTCAGTTTGGGGAATTTTGACAAAAATCATTCCCGGAGCAAGCTCAATGCGTGCTATTGGCAGAATGTGTGTTCCTGGGCAAGGGTTTCTTTTTGCAATTGTACTTGCAGTTATTTTCGTTTATATGAGCTTTGCAAAGAAAAAGAAGATTGCAGTATGTTTGACAATAGTATTATTAACAATTCAGATTGCCGAGCCAACTCTTCCGGTTAACAAACATTTGCCGATCAAAATTGGCACAACGTACAGATATAAATCGTTGATTACGGCATCGGATAGCGAAAGAATATTTTTTGATGAACATCCCGGTTTATACTTAATAGTACCGGTAACACCTTGGCATCTTAATAGCAGGGGAATGATTTATTTCACTGAATTTATGAATATTAATCTTATGAACGGTTATTCAGCTAAATCAACTGAACTCTGGGACTCCATTATGCTTGCAGAGACTAATAATCATATTATATCAGAGGATGTGCTTGATATTGCAGAACAAAATGGTTGTGATTATGTTCTTATTCAAAAAAGTAGAATTCCAAAATACTCATATAGTCGCCACATAAAACCACTCAATATGAAAGTTGTTTTCCACAACGATCGCTTCGCTATCCTGACCTTTGAATAATGATTGGGCTTTACATATTTTTTCAGATTTGTAATAATACAGAAAATTTTAATTAAAGGAAAAAACATTATGAAAAAAGGTACAATAGTTTTAATTGTTATTGCGGCTGTAATTTTAATTTTTATTATGAACTGGGTATCAGTACATAACAGGATTGTTACATATGATGAAAATATTAATGGCAGCTGGGCACAGGTTGAAAATGTTCTTCAGAGACGTTATGATCTTATACCAAATCTTGTAAATACTGTTAAAGGTTATGCAGCACATGAAAAGGAGACTTTGGAGGAGATTACAAAGCTTAGAAGCCAGTGGGGAGAAGCAAAGACTCAAGGCGAACAGGTTGAAGTTGCCAATCAGATGGAATCGGCTCTATCACGTCTAATGGTTGTTGTTGAACGTTATCCTGACTTGAAAGCAAATCAGAACTTTCTTGCACTGCAGGATGAGTTGGCCGGCACTGAGAACAGAATTGCTGTTGAACGCGGTCGTTATAATAATTCTGTTCAGTTATACAATTCCTACATCAGACGTATACCGGCAAGTTTTTATGCAAGGATCGGTGGCTTTGAGAAGAGAGATGATTACTTTAGGGCAGATAAACAAGCTCAAGAAGTCCCAAAGGTTGAATTTTAAATCAGAAATTTTGAAGGCTCTGTCACGGTTCCCGAGAGTAAAACAAAAAGGATTTTCTCGCGCAGAGTCGCAGAGACCGCAGAGAAAAAAATAAATTAAGAAGAGTTTTAACGCAAAGGACGCAAAGAAGAACCCCTCCGTCCTCGCACCTCGGCCACCTCCCCTAAACAGGGGAGGAGCACTTTGGATCTGATGTGAAAAGTAATTTTTAAAGTGCCGATGTTCCCGTCGGCATCTTGGTTTGTCATGCGTCTGGCGTCATGAGTCATGCGTCAAAAAAGATAATATTTTATGAGCGGGACTAAAAAACTCCGCTAAAACACTCCAACGGAGCATATCGTATTAGCCTAACAAAAACGTCTGAACTATACAGGATATAGCCGTTTCTGAAAGCACAAGTAAAGTTGTAGAAAATATGAAAAATAATACCAAAACCATAGTTATTGGTCACAAGAATCCGGATGTCGACAGTGTTTCGGCTGCATACGCTTATGCCGGGCTTAAAAGAAGTCTTGGTGGTGAAAATGTTGTGTCTGCATCTTGCGGAATGGCAAACAGGGCAGCTAAGTATCTCTTCAATAAATTTGATGTTCCGTTACCAAAACCTATGAGAGCTGTATATCCTCGTGTTGAGGATATATATTCGAATAAATATATCTCTGTAAAAGAAGATAGTTCTGTTCTGGAGGCTATTGTTAAGATGAATCAGACAAGACACAGAAGAATTCCTGTTGCCTCGCAAGACAATGAATATCGCGGTATGATAAATATGTTTGATCTGTTTGAGGGGATGTTCGATATTAATGAATCTGCATCTAAGTTTGGTCGCAGAGTTAAGACTTCTGTTGAGCAGATCACAAATATTCTTAGTGGAAAAAATTTAACCGGTGTTGGTTCTGAGCACATAAAAGCATATGATGTATATGTGGGAGCAATGAGTGAAGAGAACCTTTATAAGAGATTGAGCAAAAGAGATTGCTCTAATGTCGTAATGGTAGTTGGAGACAGACAGAATATTCAAAAGCTGACAATTGACCTTAAAGTTGCTGTTCTGGTCGTTACGGGTGGAGGGGAAGTAGATGATATTATTCTCGAAAAAGCAAAAGAAAATAATATATCTGTAATTTTTACAGAATTTGATTCGGCCACAACAATAAGGAGAGTGAAGTTCAGTACACCGATTTTTCTTCAGGAAGAGCGTTATATGTCTTCGTATCGCTGTACTGATCGGCTGGTTGATATTGCTCCGTCGATAAAGAGAGATTCTACTGATCTTTTTGCAGTGGTAAATAAAAACAACAAATTAATTGGAACTTTTTTAAAGAGCGATATGGATTCAGATCAATCTATTAATCTTGTTTTGGTTGATCACAATGAATTAGTTCAGGCTATTGACGGAGCCGGCGAAGTTCCGATTGTTGAAATTCTTGATCATCACAGAATTGGCATAACTCCAACAGACAAGCCGTTAAAAGTTTTTAATGATATTGTAGGCAGTTCATGTACGCTTGTCCTTGAACAGTATAAGCTCAATGGAGTTTCTATACCCAAAAAAGTTGCCGGGGTGATGCTGGGCGGTGTTATTAATGACACTGTTCATCTGAAGTCTCCTACGACCACACAGAGAGATGTTGATGCAGTTAAAGAACTTAGTAAGATTGCAGAGGTTGACTCGGAAGAGTTATACTCCGAATTGCTTCATGCAGGTTCAATTATTGCAACACAAGCACCTGATGTAATTCTGAATACCGACAGGAAGAGTTACAAAGAGTATGGAGTATCTTTTTCAATATGTCAGGTCGAAGATGGCAGTTTCGTATCGTTTTACAACAGAAAAGATGAACTGTTTCAAGAGATGAAGAAGATTGCTGCAAATGAAAAATTGGATTTTTTTGGTATGCTTGTTACCAATGTTGTTTCAGGAAGTTCATTGCTTCTGACTGTTGGTAAAGAGCGTCTGATTGAAGGTTTACCATACACTTCAACTGACCGGAAACACCTTTTTGATCTGCCGGGAATCTTAAGCAGAAAGAAACAGTTGTTGCCCGAATTACTTGACTTCTTTAAGGACAGTGCATGATATGTTCAAGTATATTGTAAAACGTGTATTATCTACAATCCCAATTATCTTTGGTGTAATTCTTCTTACTTTTATACTATTTGATCTTGTATCCGGAAGTCCGGCTCAGATTGTTCTGGGCAAAAATGCAAATATTGAAGATTTGGAAAAATATGATGAGTTACATGGATATAACAAGCCGGTAGTTTTTGGTTTATGGAATAAAACAAGAATTTTACAGGATAGTTCTTTTGCTAATTCTATCAGACCATTTGAGGAATCAGATGGGATTAATCATGTGTTTGGCATTGTTGACGGATATGTATCTTTTAAAGCGGGTGAATATCCGATACCTATGTCTCTTGATTTTTATCCCAATGAAAAGTATAAGTTTATTTTGGAGTATAAAACAGATGATGATGTCATTGCCAGTATTGCTAACGGTATAGATGAGATGGCATCTTTCAATCTGCCGAATACAAGAGGTAAGTATAGGAAGATTACATTGCCCTTTAAGGCTGGAGAGACAAACTCAAAAGATGCTTTTGCTCTTTATGTTAAAGGTGATGGTGATTTTCAGTTACGTTCATTAAAATTAAGACGTGAAATTAATAAACCATTTGATTCTCGTTTTCTTCAATATGTTATAAATGTTTTAACATTTGATTTCGGCACATCGATAGTAAGCAAACAGAAAGTTACAGCTGTTATTTTAGAGGGGATCGGACCCTCACTCTGTCTGGCTACACCAATTTTTTTCGGCACACTTTTTGTTTCTGTATGTCTTGCATTGATTTGTGCATGGCATAGAAACCGTCTTCCCGATCGCCTTCTGGTCATACTTTCCACATCACTGATGAGTATAAACTATATTGTTTGGGTTGTTGCCGGTCAATATCTTCTTGCATATAAACTCAAGCTTTTTCCAATTTGGGGATACAATGGGGTTTACTATTTTATTTTGCCGGTTATAATTGGTATAATCTGTGGTCTTGGTAGAGATATGAGATTTTACAGAACAATAATGCTCGATGAGATGTATATGGATTATGTTCGTACCGCCCGAGCAAAAGGATTGCCCGGGTATAAGATTTTGTTTAAACATGTTTTAAGAAATGCTCTTGTTCCAATCTTAACCAATATAAGTATTTCCATTCCATTTCTGTTTACAGGCAGTCTTCTTTTAGAGACATATTTTGGTATTCCGGGTCTTGGTAACGCAAGTATTAATGCAATTAATTCAGCAGATATTTTTGTTGTACAGGGTATTGTTCTTGTTGGTGCGATGATGTATGTTCTTGTTAACCTTTTCACAGATGTACTGTATACAATTGTGGATCCAAGAATAAGGTTGAAATGAACAGCAAAGTTAAAAAAATATTCAGAAATCCGGTTGGTTTGTTATCCATCATTATAATAATATTTTATACATTACTTGCAATCTACGGAGAATGTGTCTATCGATATAATCAGGTGAAAGATCAGACACCCGGATATATGCAGACTGATCTTGATAATGTCTATAGAAGTCCTACATATAAACCAGGAAATCACTTTCTGGGTACAGATGGTTTGGGAAGAGATGTCTTTTCTCGAATCATACAGGGTACCCGAATTGCCTTTCATGTGGGTGTTGTCACCTCCCTGATTGCCATACCAATTGGTGTACTCTTGGGATGCCTTGGTGGATATTACGGCGGTAAAATTGATACAGTTGTTGTCTGGCTATACTCATCTGTTTCGGCAATGCCGGGACTGCTTTTTATATTAGCCATATCTATGGTTGTGGGTAAAGGTCTGCTTGGAATATATGTGGGGATAGGCTTTACCACATGGGTAGGGGTGTGTAGATATATTAGGGCAGAGGTGATTAAACACAAAAGTCGACAGTATGTTAAAGCTGCTAAAGCTTTAGGCTACAGCAACACAAGAATTCTATTCAGACATATTCTGCCAAATATCTCACATATAATTATCATTGTTTTTTCCATTCGTTTTCCTGCTGCTATTGCAACAGAAGTCTTTATCAGTTTTATTGGTATCGGCGTTGAGAATGAACCTTCATGGGGGGTAATGATTGCAAATGCAAGAACCAGACTTTGGGAAGGTATATGGTGGGAAATGACTTTTGTGACAATTGCTATATTCCTCATTATACTGGCATTTAACCTTTTGGGTGACCTGCTGCGCGATATTTTTGACCCGAGACTGAATTAAATCAGGTTGACCACGAATCACTCGAATCTGCACGAATCAAGAAAAAAGAGAAGAATATTTAGCCACGAAAGGCACAAAAGACACAAAGAAGAAAAAAGAGAAGAAGAAGTTAAGAAGAAGTTAGCCACCGATGAACACCGATAATCACGGAAAGAAGAGAAGAGGTTTGGTCAGTTACTCGATCCTGCAAGAGGGGCTTTAACCACTACAGATAAACAATAGGGTGAAGCAATGACCCCGCCCTTACTTTGAATTTTAAGAGATTCAAAGTGAGGGCGGGGGAATGGCAATTATGAACGAGAGCCTATCGGCCCAATACAATTGCAAAGCCATTTACATGCCCTGAAAGGGCATTTTATAGGTAGCCTAGGGTGAGCGATCCAGCTACTGCCTGACAAATATAATTTGTCAGGCAGTAGCTGGAGAGTGCAACCCTAGGTAAAATAAAAAAAATAAAATTCTTTCCTGCCCACGGAGTGTCTTTGTGTGATCCCTGATCTCACTTTAAATTTCTAAGAATCAAAGTAAGGGCGGGACTGCCTAAAAAACATCTAACAAAAAAAACAGGGAACAATTTTCAAAAAAAAAGTTGACAAAAAAGTTAGTTTCGTCTAACATTCTGTTTTTTACAAGATTTAGGTCTCAAAAATTGAGGCACATCTTACAACAGAATATAATATTTTACTAAGTATTATTTGTGATAATATAAGGAACAAACAGCAATGACTAAGATAAACAAGCAAATGATAATAATAGGACTGTTAACTATGGTTAATGTTATGTCTTATGCACAGGAGAAAAAAACTGATACGGACAATGTTAATATTAGTTCAAAAACATGGCGAGATTTGCAGCAAAAAGTAGATGATCTTGCTACCGATCAGATGGCATTTCTAAGTTTTGGTGCATTATTGGAATTTGAAGCGGGATATAATAGTGAATCAGATGATGTAAACTTTTCTCTCTCAACTCTTGAGCTTGGTCTGGAAGCTGAAATTTCATCATGGGTTAGAGCTGAAGTTATATTTCTTTATGAAGAAGATGATACAGATCCAATTGATGTGGATACTGCTATAATTTCTATTGGCAACATAGAAGAGTATCCTATATTTGCACAAGCAGGACGTATGTATGTCCCATTTGGTAATTATCATAGCTTTAGTATCACCGACCCTCTAACACTTGAACTTGGTGAAACAAGAGAAACTGCCGGACTTATTGGATTTGAATATGTAGGTTTCTCTGGTATTTTCGCAGGTTTCAATGGCGATGTGGAAACTGACGGCAAAGACACCGTAAACAATTTCGCTGTTGCTCTATCATATACATACGAACATGATCATATGTCTGTAAATCTAGGTGGTTCTTACATATATAACATCAGTGATTCTGATGGTCTGCAAGATTATGTTTCAGAATTGGATGATATTGGTGCAACTGCTGGTTTTAATGCATTCCTTACTGCTGCCTACATGGGTTTTGATTTAAGTGTTGAATATGTAACAGCCATTGACGAACTTGCTGACGACCTAGCTGTTAATCCTTCAGCTCTTTCAATAGATCTTGGTTATGAATTTTCTGACGTAATTGCTGCTGCTCTTAGGTATGAAACAGCTAATGAGGTTAAAGAACTAAAACTACCTGAAGATCGTTATGGTGTATGCATAGGCTGGAAATTTAATTTAACAGAATTAGGTTCAGCAACTTTGACTGCAGAATACATGCATGAAGAATATGCTGACGATTCAGATAATAATTTGGTTATACTTCAAGTCTCATTTGAAATATAATCAGCTCCATCTCCACGTTTTTATGGAGAAAATTTATTTCATGAAACCGGGCACATTTTCGTTTTCAATCTCGCAGTTAAGTGTTGTCTTTTTGAATAAAAGTTCGACTGCTTCGCAGTTGTGAAGATTGGTTGAATGGCACCCCCCGCATTACATGCGGGGCTATTGAAGTTAAACCACTTCGTGGTTTCTGGAAACAATAGGACAGTTTTGTTTAGCTATGGTGATGTTTGAGAACCAATGACGGGTTCAATTTGAATAGAACCGGGTGAACCCGGGGAAGATAAAACAAGACGAGACCGACCCCGGAGGGGGGCGAACTTTAACCTGATTTATTCATAAATTTCGTAGCGAAATAGTGTAGAGTACTTAAAATCAATGGGATAGAGAAAAATAATGGGTAAAGGTTTATAAACATAAATCAAAGTCATTATTGAAGCTATCTCTTTGAGATTGAGTGCTATATGCTATTGCAGTAGTAATTTCATGAATAATT
>CAYTUX010000148.1:0-3879 GCA_964441455.1 uncultured Victivallales bacterium
ATAAAAATGGACACAAGCTATCTCACACCTATGGCGTACGACTGCATCTGCCTAGCGGATGACGCCACCGACGTCCTAAAGTCCGAACTCGGTGCTGCAACCAGGGAGAGGACTCCTACCTCCATGGCATCCTCCTCGACGTTAAGAACATTGAGGAAGACCCAGAGGAATATTTCGACACGTGGAACTTGCTTGACCAAACTGACATGATAGTCTTCTTGGACCAATAAAATGAAAGTTTGGCGAAATCTCTCCTGCCATTAAAAATATACTCAGCTAACCAACTAATATGGAGCAAGTTTATGGCGCAAGTTGGCACAAGTTTTCACAAAACACTATCTACCAATGAATAACGTTTATTATTTGTGTGACCAGAAATCTCTAAAAGTTCAAGTTTAACAAGATTACTCACATCTCTTTGTAAAGTTCGTCTCGGAATATCCGGCAATTGCTCTGTGAGCCCAGTAATTGAAATACTTCCCGTATCAGCACAACAAAACAAAATCTCTCTCTGGCGAATATTTAGATTATACTTATTAGCCAATAGATCTGTTTTAATAACAGTTTTACCTCTAGATTTTGCTTCTTCAAGCTGAGTTGCTAATCCAATTGTAAAATAATCCAACCAACTTGTATAATCCATTTTATTGTCTCTTACAGACTGAATAGCATTATAGAAGTCTATTCGGTTTCGATCATAGTACTCACTTATAGTAAATAATTTCTTTATATCATAACCATGCCTATACAAATAAAGTGTTGAAAGCAGTCGGCTTGTTCGTCCATTACCATCTACAAAAGGATGAATATGTACAAGTTGAAATTGAGCCATACCAGCTATCAAAACAGGGTGAACATCGCTTTTACTATTTAAATATTCAACAAGTTGTTCCATTAAGACCGGCACTTCTACTGGCAAAGGAGGCGTATAAACAATTTGACCAGTTGTCCCATTGACAACATAGTTCTGCACTTTACGATATTGGCCAGGGAGACCTTCCCCACCTCTAACTCCATCCACAAGCTTACGATGAATCTCACGAATCAGCATTTCAGTTATCGGAGAACCATCTGATAGATAATCACTAACGAGTCCAAATGCATCACGATAATTAAGCAACTCTCTTTTATCATCAGCATTGACTAGAGGAAGCTCTTTACCACTCCAAATCTGTTCAGCTTGCTCTAATGTCAACTGAGATCCTTCGATATGAATTGTATGATGAGCCTCAAGAAGTAAAGCTCTATTACTCATACGATCTAACCAATCCCGAGATAAAGTGGTAGCTTCTAAAAAACCACGAGCCCTCTCAATGGATGTAAGAGCTTTCGTTATTTTATTTGTTATTGTAAACTTAGGGTCAAAGATTTTCATTGCCAATAATTCCTTAATATCTTATTTATTAGCATCATTGTATAGAATTATTGCATAAAAGTACAAGTTTTTCTTATAAATTTCCAAATAAATATTACTTTATCAGTTTATGCAAAATAACCAAAATATTCTATAAATATGTTATTAACAGACTACAACTTGTTGGAGTGTGTTGAAAATTAATCCTTACTGCGTTTGACTTTCTTTTATTTAATAAAAACAATTGTTTTTTGCAGACAGATATTATATTATCGCTAATATTATTACAGTAAATTAATCACTCATGGGCAAACCTTTTGCCCTTTAAATTATTAACAAATACTAAAATTATTTACGAACTTTTGTATAATAATTGTTAAAAGAAGATAAAATAATTCCAACAGAAGATAACAAAGAAAACTAAGGATTTACTCTTATTCATCTTTGTTGACTTAGTTCTCTTGAGCGATAGCGACTGTTCAAAAGAAGTCTTGAAAAAAACTTAAAAAACAAAAACATTCTCAACAAATCGATGCTTGACAGCACCGATGATTAAATATAAAATTGTTTTAAAGATTGAAAATGTAATGAGAATATCTTTTTACATATTGATTAACTTTATGTTAATGCAAGCAAATTAAGAGGAAAAACAGAATGCCAATTATCAGCAGATTTTTTGGAATCATTGTTTATATGTTATGGCGAGATCATGCACCCCCCATTTTCATGCAAAGTATCAGGATTCTGAAGTTTCAATAGAAATTTCAACAGGGAAAGTTACGGGCAATATGTCAAAAAGAGCACTAAAAATGCTTGAAGAATGGCGAAGGAAACATGTCAATGATTTACTAAATGACTGGAAATTGGCAGAATCAAAAAAACAGTTAATGAACATTGAACCACTGGAGTAAACTATGTTTTTACATGTTAGAGAAGCAAAATATGTTAGAGACTATACAATCTGGCTAAGATTTAATGATGGAGCAGAGGGAGAAATAGATCTTTTAGGTGAACTTGAAGGAGAAATGTTTGCTCCTCTTAAAGATAAAAATTTATTCAAAAAGTTCTTGGTAGATCCTGATATAGAAACTATTGTATGGGAAAATGGTGCTGACTTGGCTCCTGAGTTTTTATATAAAAATATGAAAGTATTGGTATAGCAAAGTCAAATTACTTTTAAATTTTTCGGAATAGATGCAGCAAGCACTGATGATTAAATATAGAATTGATTATAAAATCGCCTTTAGAAAATTTAATTGGGTGACCTTTTATTACAAGGTCATATAACTAAAAGTAATTTGACTGATAAGTCGTTGCTGCTAAATAATTTATTCTGCTTTATAGAAAAATTATTCGCAGAACTCTTACGTTGGGTTTGGAGACAAATGAATTTCATTGCAGATATCTGTATGTGTGAGAACACCAGGGATAAGATCTTATCCGTTGCCAAGTGCGGACCGGATGGCGAGATTGAGCACGAGGTCATCATTCAGCGTGCCCCAAAAGAGTTTGATGTGCTTGACGACAATCCCGGTCCTAGAATCTCGTGCGAAGATCTCGACATCGACTTGGCACCGGGGCCCAATGAGATTGTCTTCTCGGGTTTTCTGATGATCATCATTCTGTCCGGAGATGAGAATATTGAAGTTGACATCTCGGGGTTAGACGATGCCGAACAGAAGGAACTCAGGGTTGTAGCCCAGGAGTTGTTCAGATAGGAAATCCCACAGCATGCTGGAGACGATTCCTAAATGGCGGGGTCAATGCTGTTATATATCAATACCTTGGGTTATAATCCCGCCTTGCGGGACTACAGATATATCATCCCTACGGGATTTAATCATTATTAATGATAATATAAACATCTCATGATCAATGATTTTTATCTTTCATCCACATAAACCCCGAAAGAACCTTATTTATTAGTCCAGCAAAAATAATTTCCGACAATGGTCACACAAGTTCTGCACAAGAAATGTCTTTTTCTTGTGCATATTATTAGAACGTGCACAAGAAATGCGTTTTTTTGTGCACGTTATCTGTTTTTCAGTATTTCAAGCAGGTGTGAATTCACATAACAACTGTTTTTTACACGGGTTTTTTTTCTACGGGTTAATTGACTTAATTTCAGATATCTTGATCCAGCGGAAGTTCAAGTGTCCCATGTTTCAGACTTTTGTGGACAGCGGTGACGTAAAAAGTGTAAATTGTAAAAGGTAAATGGTAAACTTTGGAATGCCTCTGGCGGTATTTTATTAGAGGCTGGGTTCCCTGCTGGCAACATGATCTTAAACTGCAGTTCGGGAGGGTCGGTGTCCTCGCCGACCAATTCGAACAACGTGAGAATAAAGAATTGAAAATGGTGGACAGCGGGGACGCTGTCCCTCCCGTTTCCCAAACTAATGTTAATCTGCAGTTCGATGCAAACAATGCATGAATGTGACTTTCTTTATATAGTTTTTTAACTCAAAACTATATAACAGGGGTCACTTTCATTTTCCGCACCTTTTTTTTGTTAAAATTGC
>CAYTUX010000149.1:0-9290 GCA_964441455.1 uncultured Victivallales bacterium
CCCGCCCTCACTTTGCATTTTTTTGCAAAGTAAGGGCGGGATCACCCTAGGCTACCTATAATATGTGCCTACAGCACATTAAAAATGAAAACAGAACAAATGAGTGCACACTATTCCCAGCCGCTGGACGCATCTAGGAAAGTGTGACTCTGATCGTTAAAAGAAGATAAAATAATTCTAACAGAAGATAACAAAGAAAACTAAGGATTTACTCTTGTTCATCTTTGTTAACTTAGTTCTCTTGAGCGATAGCGACTGTTCAAAAGAAGTCTTGAAAAAAATATTAAAAAACAAAAATAAATTTAACAGATCGATGCAAGCGACTCGTAAACTCGCACCTGATGAATAACGTTCTTTTCGGATAAAAAAACAAGGATGGTTTGAATGAGTAATACAAAAAAGACAAGAGAGTTTTCTGGACAGTGGATCACAAACGAAAGGTTCTATCACCTGGAACCCTGCAAAGTATTCCACCGACAGTTAGATAAATCCTTTTCGGTTACTAAGGAGCCGGAGCTGGAGAACCGTCATGTCCTGTTCCGGAAGCGGTTTGAATTGGAGCGGACGGATAAGATTGTTGTGCACATCACGGCTGACGATTATTACAAGCTTTACATCAACGGTACGTTTGTTACGCAAGGACCAAGCCCGGGATACCCTTTTCACTATTTTTATAATACGGTGGATATCTCTGCTTACGTGAAAACCGGCACAAACGTGATTGCTGTGCATACCTATTATCAGGGACTGATCAACCGGGTGTGGGTGAGCGGTGACCGGCAGCACGGGCTGCTCTTGGACGTCTGCAGCGGCGGGGAGACGATCATAAGCTCTGATGAGTCATTCCTGTGCACGGAACATACCGGTTATTCAGCGGCAGGGATAGTTGGTTATGAGACCCAGTTCATGGAGAAGTATGATGCCGCGGCACCAGAAGTGGGGTTCGAGCAGCCTGATTATGATGATTCATCATGGGTGCCGGCCCGTCCGCGCAAATCTGCTTCATATGCCCCGGTGCCGCAGCCGTCCCGCCGCTTGATATTCGAAACGATTGCCCCGGCAGAGGTCAGGAGCGGGAATAATCGTACCTTCGTCGATTTCGGAGGTGTGTTTGTCGGCAGCATCGCTTTTGCGGTGACCGGAAACAAAGGTGACGAGATCACCATGCGTTTTGCTCAGGAACTCAACGATGACGGATCTCTGCGTTATAAGCTCCGGTGCAATTGCACGTATATCGAATACATGCGCCTTTCCGGTAAGCCGGATCGCCTGAACCAGTTCGATTACAAAGCGTTCCGTTATGCCGAACTGGAATTGCCTGCGGGGTGTACGGTTGATGAGAACTCAATAATTCTGCAGGCACGTCATTATCCCTTCGAACTGAAAGCCGAATGCAAATACGACGACGAAGCGTCACAGGCAGTCTGGAACCTCTGCGTTGATACGCTGAAATACGGCGTACAGGAGGTGATCCAGGACTGCCCTGATCGGGAGAAGGGGTATTACCTTGGTGACGGCTGCTACAGCCTGCTGACCTTCTGCCTGCTTACCAAAGACTATTCTCTGATGGAGAAGTTTTTCGACGATTTTCTGCGCACATCTTTCATCAACCGGGGTCTCATGACCTGCAGCACCTGTTCGTTAATGCAGGAGATCGCAGAGTATCCGCTTATAATGTTCACCACACTGCTCGAGTACTGCTACCTGGTGGGAGATTATGAGTTTGTGCGCGAACGGTTCGCCGCCTTTGCCGATATACTGGATTATTATGAGGAAACATATGCTGAAGATGACGGTCTGCTGAACAACCTCGATAAATGGAACGTGGTCGAGTGGCCGAAAAATATGCGTGACGGGTACGACGTGGACCTGACCGAAGGTCAGGTCTGCCGGACGAAACATAACGTCATAAATGCCTACTACCTCGGAGCCATTAAATGCCTGAACAAGGTTGCGGGGCTGATTGGCAAAGAGCCATACAAAGCACCGGAAAAGACGAATGTGCTGGAATCGGTGTTCGTGAACGCATTTTATGATCCCGAACGGTCACTGTTTCGGGACAGTGTATCATCTATGCATGTCAGCATGGCCGGAAACGCCATTGCATGGTGGTTCGATCTGTATCCGGACGAAAAAGGCCCCGAAGCGTTCAAGGCTGTGGTCCGGGAACGGCGTCTTTCCGCAAGCATGTTCTTCGTTACATTTCCCCTCTTCTGTGCCATGCTCCGGGACGGGGAGGAGGAACTGGTCCACGAGATGTTGATTGATGAGGAGACCTGGCCGCGGATGCTGCGGGAAGGGGCTACCCGGACGTTTGAGGGGTGGGGCAAGGATCTTAAGTGGAATACGTCGTTGTTCCATTTGACCATGTCTTACGGGGCCTCTTTTATGACCACTGACTTCAACGTTAAGGAGATTTTCTCTTTCCATCCCGACGATCAATGAAGGCAACAGACCTGTCTAAAGGGAGATCCGGCCATCAAGCAGGAATCCAGATAACAAGAGCATGGACAAGTACAAATCATTCCGCACTTTGTGCTCCATGATTTGACTGTCGTGCTTGTCGTTATACGAACGTTCGTATAACCACCTTGTATAAGACATATTGCGAATCAAGTCAACTTTTCTGTTTATTTATATTCTTTCGTCATCCAGACCAGGGGGCAAAACAAAGAATCAAGGAGACCGACCCAATTTGTGTGTCTATAAAAAAAGCCCGCAATATTAAAATTGCGGGCTCTGTTTTTAGTTTTCTACTCAAAGAATCTATTTTGCTGCTGTTTCAAAATCATCATCTAATGTTTTATTTTTGGCTTTATAGTGAGTATGCAGTAAATGATGTGATTTTTCGCCTAAAGGAGCTCCCAGATATTCAGCATAAAGCTTCTGAATATCAGGATTTTCATGTGACTTACGCAACTTTTTACCTTCATCTTCAGCATATATTCCTGCGATACGCTTAAGTCTTACAGAATCATCTGTAAAGCGAGGTTGTCCGCCTCCGCCAATACATCCGCCTGGACATGTCATAACTTCAACAAAGTGATAAGGACAACCTTCATCAGCCTTTATATATTCCAAAAGACGTCTTGTATTTCCTAATCCGTGAGATACAGCAACCTTTAATTCCACACCTTCAAGGAATTTCCAGTCATCAACAGTATTTTCAATTACCAGAGATGCTTCTTTTATTCCTTCAAGACCTGCAACAGGTTCAACATGCAGATTATCAACAGGTAATTCTCTGCCTGTAACTATTTCATATGCAGTACGCAGTGCCGCTTCCATAACGCCACCTGTATTTGCAAAAATATCTGCAGCACCTGAAGATAATCCAAGTGGTGCATCCATCTCTTCATCAGGCAGTGAGCAAAATTCAAGCCCGGCTTCTTTGATCATCTTAGCCAGCTCTCTTGTTGTCAGAACATAATCAACATCCTGAACACCATTTGCATTCATTTCCGAACGCTGTGCCTCAAACTTTTTAGCAGTACATGGCATAACTGAAACAACAATCATATCCTCTGGTTTGACGCCAATCTTCTGAGCATAAAAACTCTTTGCAACTGCACCAAACATCTGTTGCGGCGATTTACATGTTGATATGTTAGGAAGAAACTTTGGAAAGTAGAATTCCGCAAAGTTGATCCAGCCCGGCGAACAACTTGTAAACATCGGCAATGCCACATCCTCTTGATCAACCAAAGCTTTTTTCAAACGCGTCAGAAGTTCTGTACCCTCTTCCATTATGGTCAGGTCGGCAGTGAAGTTTGTATCAAACACACTATTGAAACCAAGCCTGCGAAGTGCTGCCACCATTTTACCGGTAACCCTTGTTCCGGGTTCATAGCCGAACTCTTCACCAATAGCTGCACGAATCGCAGGTGCTGTCTGAACAACTACATGAATATCCGGGTTTTCTATTGCATCCCAAATTGCCGGTATACTGCTTTTTTCTGTGATTGCCCCAACAGGACATACAGCAGCACACTGACCACATTGAACACAGGCTACATCTTTAAGATCCTGACAAAATGCCGGACCAATAAAGGTGTCAAAACCGCGATCCTGCGGAAACAAGGCTCCAACGCCCTGAATCTCATTACATACAGTAACACAGCGACGACATTTTATACATTTTGCGCTATCTCTTATTAATGCAGGTGTTGTCTCATCAAGGTGAGGTTGAATTTTTCTGCCCTCATACGGCAAATCTGCAATACCCATCTCTTCTGCCAATGAACGCAGTTCGCAATCTGTACCTCTGTCACATGTCTGACAATTACCGTCATGTTCAGACAGTAATAGTTCTACTACAGTACGTCTTGCCATACGGGCTTTTCTACTATGCGTATTAACAACCATACCTTCAGTTACAGGTGTTGAACATGATGCCATTAAAGTTTTTGCACCCTCAACTTCAACAAGACATACTCTGCATGCTCCTATAGCCTCTCTGTTCTCAATATTACAAAGAGTTGGTATATGAACATTAATCATGCGTGCCGCCTGCAGAATTGTTGCCTCTTCAGGAACTTGTATTAATTTTGAATTTATTGTTACATTAATCATTGTTTTTATCTCCGTTTAAACTTCATTTGATACACAAGGTTGTTTTCCATAGTCACAGCGTAAACAACGTTTGGCCTGCCGCAGGGCTACAGCCTCACTCCAAGGTTGTTCAACTTCACTGAAATTATGACGACGTCGATCAACAGGAATTGTCGGCAGCTTTTCACGAGCATAATTTAATGGTTCTGCATCCGGATCAAAGTGTGCACCCTGATCCTTGTAGCCTCTCCAGAAACAATGTTCATCTCCTGTCAGAAGGGCATCAATTTCAACCGCTGCCCGCTCTCCGGCTCCAATTGCTTGTGCAACAGAAGATGGACCTGTTGCAACATCACCACCTGCAAATAACCATGGAACAGAAGTTGAGCCTGTTCGGGAATCTGCCTTTACCCAACCGCTTTCATTGAATTCAACATCAAGATCTCCAATGATTATATCTTTGTCAAGAGCCTGACCAATAGCAACAATTACCTGATCTGCAGCTATAACTTCCGGTTCTTCCTCTGCATCATCCTGAGGACGTCGGCGACCTGAACGATCAAATTCACCAAGCTTCATATGTTGACATACAACACCCGAAACATGCCCTTTTTCAACTTCAAACTCTGAAGGGTTAAGTAGTGTACAAAGTTTTACACCTTCATTGAGCGCATCTTCAATTTCTTCTGCATAGGCAGGCATCTGTTCTCTGGTGCGACGATAAACGACCGTAACTTCTTCAGCACCCAGACGCAAGGCTGTACGGGCCGCATCAATTGCAGCATTTCCTCCACCAATGACAACGACCTTCTTTCCTACCGGAACAGAACCGCGAATATTGTACTGACGAAGGAAGCTCATAGCTTCTGTTACACCATCAGCATCGGATCCTTTAACATCCATATCCACACCCAAAGGTGCACCAATTGCAAGATAGACCATTTCATAGCCGTCATCTTTAAGACTTTTCAATGTATAATCACGTCCAAGCTTCTTATCTGTTTCAATAGTGACACCAATACTTTCAATCATTCTAATCTCTCTGGCAAGCTCTTCCCTAGGTAATCTATATGCAGGAATAGCCTGCACAAGCATTCCACCCGGACGAGGTTCGCTTTCAAGAACAACAGGTTTGTAACCAAGTCTTGCAAGAAAATATGCACATGAAAGACCTGCCGGACCGGCTCCGATAATTGCAATCTTACGTTTTGCATTTTCTTCGTTTTCTCTAACTTCCGGCATTTGAACCATCACTTCCTGATCAACCATGAAACGTTTGACGGCACGAATTGAAACAGGTTCATCAAGTTGTGCTCTGCGACACTTATCTTCACATGTATGAAAACATACCCTTGCACATACAGAGGCAAATGGATTACGTTCTCTGTGAAGTTTTAGAGCTTCAGCATATCTCTGATCCCCAACCATAGATACAAACCCTGGCACATCCACTCCGCATGGACAAGCACTCAAACATGGTGCTCTAACAAGTTCGGCACATACACCAGCTTCACAATGCCTGTCAATAATATGCTGTTCATACTCTTTCCTAAAATGCCTGATTGTAGACAAAACAGGATTTGGAGCTGTCTGTCCCAGACCGCAGAGTGATGCTGTATTGATAAATTCACCTAGTGCTTCTAATCTGTCAATATCTTCAAGTTCTCCCTCTCCGGCACAAATACGCTCAAGTATTTCAAGCATACGACGCGTACCTGTTCGACATGGAACGCATTTGCCGCATGACTCTTCCTGAATAAACTCAAGAAAGAAACGAGCAACATCAACCATGCAGGTATCTTCATCCATAACAATTAATCCACCTGATCCCATTATGGCACCAACCTCTTTTAATGCTTCATAATCCATAGGTACATTTAGGTGTTGACGAGGAACACAACCGCCTGAAGGACCACCCATCTGTGCAGCCTTAAAATTCTTATCATTTATTATTCCGCCACCAATATCATAAATCAGCTCTCCAAGAGTTGTACCAATTGGAACTTCCACAAGACCGGTATTACGAACAGCACCTGCTAAAGCAAAAACCTTTGTTCCTTTACTCTTATCTGTTCCCACCTGTGCATACCACTCTCCTCCATTTAGAATAATGGCTGCAACATTAGCAAAGGTTTCAACATTGTTAAGAACTGTTGGTTTGTCCCATAATCCTTTTTGGGCCGGGAATGGAGGACGAGGACGAGGTTCGCCGCGTTTGCCTTCAATAGACGCAATAAGAGCAGTCTCTTCTCCACATACAAAAGCTCCGGAACCCATTCTGATTTCAAGGTCAAAACAGAAATCCGTTCCCATTATATTATTACCTAACAACCCATATTCATGAGCTTGAGCAATTGCTAAATTCAATCTTTCAACTGCAAGTGGATATTCTGCACGAACATAGGCATAGCCATGTTCTGCACCAATTGCCAAAGCAGCAATTGCCATACCTTCAATAATTGAATGTGGATCTCCTTCAAGCACACTACGATCCGTATAAACACCCGGATCTCCTTCGTCTGCATTACACAGAACATATTTAGTGTCGGCCTCTTCAGCCTTGGCAAAATTCCACTTCAACCATGTCGGGAAGCCGGCACCACCTCTACCACGTAAACCTGAAATCTTCATCTGTTCAATTACGCCGTCAGGACCTAAATCCGTCAAGGCTTTTGATAAAGCCGAATATGCATTATTAGCAATAGCATCATCAATGTCTGTAGGATCAATCCAACCGCAATTACGCAATACTACTTGTGTCTGGCGTTTGAAAAACTCCATATCCTGTCGACATGGAGCAGGTATTTTACCTTCTGAATCTGCAATCATAAGTCGTTCTACACGTTTGCCGCCACAAAGATGTGACTGAACAATGTCTTTGGCATCTCCCGGTTTCAAACTTTGATAAAATGTTCGATCTGATCCAACTAAAGCAACCGGTCCGGCAACACATGGTCCCATACAGCCAGTTTCAACAATTTGAACTTTATCTGACATACCTGCCTGTTCAAGTTCGGTTTTCAGAGCATCTCTAACCTCTGTTGCTCCTGAAGCAAGACAACTTCCACCAAAACATACTAAAATCTGCTGTTTGTCGCCGCTTGTAACTGCTTTATTCTTAACTATCAACTTTTCACGCAGTTCAACTAAATCTGATGGTGAACAAATTTTTAAAATATTTTTACTCATTTTACTTCTCCCTCCGTCTCCGAAACTTCATCTGTCGCAAATTGTGCAATAAATTCATTAATTCGAGCCGGTTTAACTCTTTGATACGTTTCGTCGTTAACCATAACTACCGGTGCCATTCCACAAGCTCCAAAACAACGTCCAACTTCAAGAGAAAACTGTCTGTCTTCTGTTGTTTCACCAACATCTATTTCGAGGCGTTTCTTTATTGCTTCAAGCACCTCTTTTCCACCTCGGACATAACAGGCTGTTCCTAAACATACACGAACAAGATATTTACCCCGTGGATTACGTGTGAAAAAGGAGTAGAAAGATATAATACCGGCAACCTCACTAATTGGTTTGTTAAAACCATCTGCAATTTTGTAAACAACATTATCGGGGAGATATCCAAAAATAGTTTGAGCTAATTGGAGCGTGGGAATCAGTCCTCCGTCCTTGTCTTTGTTATCTTCAATGACATCATCAAGACGACTCATAAGTTCAGCCTCATTGACTTCCTGGTCACATGTGCAACTATTACCATTAGACATATTTAATACCTCCGATATGTATGTTTTTTTAATTTTTAATAATATATTCCTGCTAATGCCTACAACACGACTTTTGTTTCATCCCGGGAAGTAATGAACAGATATAAAACATAAATAAAACAACATAAGTAAATTAATTATGTTTTATCAAATTCAATTTTGGCATAGCTCTTCATAAGTTTTGGTAAAGATAGACAATATTTATATTTTTGTCAATATAAAAACCAGGGTTTTTTAGCTTTTTTTTAGATAAACACCAAATTCTATATCATAAAGTGTTAATAACCATATTGTCATAGTATAATTCTATTGTTTTCTACAAAATTGACATTACGCTCTGCTTCATTGCTCCAGATGAATTGAAGCCTCTTAATTTATGCTTAATCTTATAATATATTCAAACTTGACAAAGAATTATTAATTTTACAAGTGTTATTTTCTTTTGCCCTGTCCTTAATAACACAGCTACTTTGCAAGTAGCTGGACGGCAATCCGCCCTTTTTCGTATAGGTTTAACTTGATAATCGTAGTCGGTTTTAAATTGATCGGTAACATATAGCCATAAAGAAACGCAAAGATTCTCAAAGAAGAGCTTAGCTCTAGCAATTTTCACCATGAAGGACATGAAGTTATTGAAGATGGCTACGCCAATTTTAAACATCCCATATTCTTCATGGTTCTTCTAAACTTCATGGTGTATTATACTGCATATCTATCTCCGCAATAGCACCAACACTCGGTATGAGCCAATGGCTAATCTTTACTCAGCAAGCATAAAACAATGAGCTTCGCTCAACCTGTGCTTTTCCATTTTCACTTTTAAGTTCTAACTTTCATCCTTCCCCCATAAGATGTCCAAGGTTTTCCTTGGCGCACCCCGTTTAATGTTGGCGGCACCCTCAAAAAGGATATTTAATCAAAAAAACAGATATAAGACAGGCATCTCTAAAGATTTTACTTGCAAAATTTCATAAAAGTGATATATATTAAGAGTAACTTTAAATGAAAGGGATATAT
>CAYTUX010000150.1:0-3344 GCA_964441455.1 uncultured Victivallales bacterium
GTAAAAGGTAAATGGTAAACTTTGGAATGCCTCCGGCGGTGTTTTATTAGTGGCTGGGTTACCTGCTGTCAACCTAATGTTAGAATGCAGCTCGGGAGGGTTGGCGTCCCCGCCGACCGAAAAGGGCATCCAACCAGAAAAACAGGGATGTAAATATTTATGATAACAAAAACAAATGCAATAATACTGAGAATAGTCGACTTTAGCAATACTTCTCAAATCATAACATGTCTATCAAAAGAGTATGGCAAGGTAACTCTATCAGCAAAAGGAGTTCACCGATACAAAACTTTTAACAATGGACAATACGACCTGTTTGCTGAAGTTGAAATTCTATACTACACAAACTCAAAAAATAATATTCACATTCTTAAGGAGATATCACCAATAAAATTAAGAACAGAACTAAGAAAAAACTGGAAAGCTGCAGCATTAGCATCTTACTTTGCCGATATTATTTCAAAAATATCACTGCCATATCATCATCAGGATAAGATATACGAAATACTTGATGAAAGCTTACAGGCGCTTAATACACCTCAAAAACCAAACATCAACACTCTTTTCTCATTTGAACTGCAGACACTCAACGCTCTTGGGTTTGCTCCCAGCCTTGACCAATGCTCTTTCTGCGGAAAAGAACTTAAAGCTGAAATAGAATCAAATTATTTTTCAGCAAGAAATGGAGGCATCATATGTAAGAGATGCTACACAAAACAGCAGAATCACCCAAATGATTTATATCTCAGGAAAGATGTTGAAAATATTATGAGATTTATACAGAAGACACCGAAAGCAAATATTATCAAATTGTCAAAACATCAGGAAACGGAAATTCAATCTTTTTTACACAACTTCATACATCACCATATTGAATTGTATGAATATATAAAAAGTCGAGAACTGGCAATCCAGATGTTTAATACTAATATATAGTAATGGTTAGTTATGTAGATTATTGAGGAGGCACTGGTTTTGCCGACTTGTTTGTTCATCTCATCCATAACGTCCCCCTCCTCGCACTCAAAAAACCCTTAGATTTTCGATTGAAGATAAAAACTTACGTCTTAAACAGTAAAATCAAGGATTAAAACGACCAAATTTGTAAATTTGGGTGATAATTTCAGAATTTTCTTTTAAACTCTTGAACTTTAGTGTTTTAACGTTAAAATTTCTGCTTCAGGTGAAATACATGCTTTGCGATTGATCGCTTGAGAAACCATTTTGGTTCTTGCGTAGCAAGAAATCAAAACTGACTTGCAAGAGTAGTGCAGATTTGTCTTTAAAAGCAGTGAGATAGTACAAGTGTACATCTTATTCTGCTTGCAAAGCCAAAGGTGTGCTGCTATCGCAAGTTGTTGTTTTGATAAAAATGGTTTTTCAAACTTGAACTACAAAAAAATTACAACCGAAAAAATGAGGAAAAAATCCTTAGATTTCTGGTTGAGGGTACAAACATGTATCTCAACCAATATAATTAGGGTTTACATTATACTTTTATCACCCTTTGGGTGATAAATTAGAAAATTAGTTTAGCGGACGCCGAGGACGTATTAGCTCCTACCCTTGCTAAGGGGAGGTGTTCGAGGGACGAGAACGGAGGGGTGTTTTATCCCGTTCTTACAAGACAATATTATAACACATCGGGAGGGTTGGCGTCCCCGCCGACCGAAAAGTGCATTTAACCAGAAAAACAGGGATCCCTCAATTCATTCAGTTTTTTTTTAGTGACATTTTGATTATGCTTTCATATAATACATGATGTTTATGTGTAATATTAATATGGAGAAATTATGGTTGTTACCAATATTGTTGAGAGCGTTATGGAGCCGATAAAACTAGTAAGTTTTAATGATGGGGGTAAAGGGTTAATATTTTTAACTGTTTTAATTCTGTTTGCAATTTTGTTGGATATTTCTTTCAAAAGGTTTTTATTAAGCTGGGTAAGTCATTTTGTCAGCAAGACAAAGACACAATTGGATGATGTTATGCAGAGGTGTGGATTTTTTTCAAAGTTTGCACATATTATTCCCGGTCTGCTGGTTTATATGGTTCTGCCTTTTATTTCATTCAGCGGCAGTCTCATTGAATATCTTCAAGTCATAATACGTATATATATACTTGTCATGGGACTGATTACTGTATCTGCTTTTCTCGAGGCGGTTTCTATTACACTTCAAAGGAAAAAAGGATATGAACATATTCCTGTTCGAGGATTCATACAGGTGCTGCAGATTATTCTTTTTGTTTCAGGATTTATATGGTGCCTGGCAATATTAATGGGGCGTTCTCCTCTATTTCTTTTAGGCGGTTTTGGTGCTTTTACAGCAGTTATCATGTTGATATTTAAAGACTCAATACTCGGATTTGTTGCAGGAATTCAGCTGTCAGCCAATAGAATGCTTAATCTTGGTGATTGGTTGGAAATGCCTAAATATGGTGCGGACGGAGATGTTATAGATATTTCTCTTACCACTGTTAAAGTTCAGAATTGGGATAAAACCATTACCACCATACCTAGTTATGCACTAATTTCAGACTCTTTTAAGAATTGGCGAGGTATGTCGGAGAGCGGTGGTCGACGCATTAAAAGAGCAATATATATAGATATGACAAGTATAAAGTTTTTAGATGATGAGATGATTGAAAAATTCAGAAAAATTGAAATACTCAAGCCTTATGTGGAACAGAAAATTGCTGAAATTGAAGATTATAACCGAGAACATAATATTAGTGAATCACCTATTAACGGTCGAAAGTTGACAAACATTGGAACTTTTAGAGCTTATTTATGTGCCTATTTAAAAAAACATTCAATGATAAATCAGGATATGATTCTTATGGTACGACAGCTGCCGCCAACCAGTGAAGGCGTCCCCTTAGAAGTTTATGTGTTCTGCAAAGATAAGGTATGGGCAAATTATGAAGCAATTCAAGCAGATATTTTTGACCATATATTTGCTTCAATTGGCGAATTTGATTTGAGAGTCTACCAGAGTCCGACAGGGGCGGACTTCAGTCAATTGAAAATGACAAATTAATAATTTGGTTAGTTCGTTAGATGGTTAGGAATATTGTCTAATTTGCACGATGGGACTGATGCGACTTATGGGACTGATGTCCTCATCGGCATTTTGTCATGTGCCCTGCATAATGAGTCATTCGTTACTTTGGATAAAACAAAAATAGAGGATTTCCAATGAGTGGTTTATGGACAAAACAGAGATATTTGATTACAACTTCAGATATCTTGATCTCTATACCTCATCAAAATAATTCTTAATCTCCCAAACTGACTGATATTATTGATGTTTATGAAATATTTTGCAATTTTAACAAAAAAA
>CAYTUX010000151.1:0-9116 GCA_964441455.1 uncultured Victivallales bacterium
GCAATTGAAACAGCCCTTGGTGATAGTGTAAGGTTTGTTGACTGTTGGTACTGGTATCACTTGGCTAAAGGAGAGGTGCATTGCGGTTCAAATGTTAAACGAGAAAAATTAAACATAAATTGGTGGGAGAATCAACCATGAAAAAAACAATGATAACGATATTATGTATTATATGTCTTAACCATGTTTATGGTGTAGAGACCAACGATAATTCAAGAATAAAGTTTACTACTATCTTTGGAGAACCAGTAGATGTTTGTATAAGTTCAAAAGCATATGAGTTAGTGGAGTATTACAATAGATCAGGAGAAAAAAAAATTGGCAACACGACTATGCCACCAAGTAGAGTCTGGTTATCTCCTGAACTAAATTCAGAACATTTAGCACCGGAATATAGAAAGGCTTGGGAAGAGTTATTACCATACTGGGTGGCGCATTCTACTAGACAAGTAAATAGAATACGTCCTAGAATAGAGAATTACTTTTATCAATCTAAATCACCTGAATCAATCCCTGCTCTTTTAAAAGCATTTAAGCAAACTGTAGATATACAAAATTCGATTAGTTATATTAGTCTAAGACAGAAGTTTCTGCTTGAAATGTTTTTGAGAATCCGTACAGAAGAATCTTTTGATGCCTTGGTTAAATCTTTAAACTTGCTTGAGAAAACTTACAGCAACACACCATCACCTGAAGATTCTATATATAATGAGCATCCTTGGGCATATTATAAAAAATTTATGCTTCAGCAAGATAGAAAACCTGTTGCAGACCATGACATCACTTGGTTAGGGTATACAAAAGAATGGCAGGCAATGGCTGCTAATTATGACAGCTCTGATCTGCTCCCCAAAACAAAAAAGTTTGTTGAAGAACTTGCCAGCTATCGTCATCCTTATATTGACTACAGCGATAATCCTGTTTTTGGAACAAATGAAATTGAGGTGGTCGCAGAAACCAACACTATAGAACAAGTTATTGAAACAGAAGTTATTACTAATCTTGTGGTTGAAACTGTTTCTCCAGTTATTGAAATCATCACAAATGACATAGAAAAGATTATACTTATTGAGGAAGAACCGATATCAAAAGACAAAACATTACTTGTAATAATTATTGCTATTGCTTCAATTATCCTTGGGATTGTTATTGCAGCAAGAAAATCCAGTTAATCATGAAAATCTGTGGATGGAAATATGAAATGTTTGAAAATTGAACTATCTACCGATGGACTATACTCAGATGATGTTAGGTGGATGATTCTTCAGAATGACTGGAGTGATGATGTTGATGAGTGGGATGTTCAGTCTGGTTCTTTCTCAAACAGTAGTTCAATTCAAAACACTTGGCATGAACGAGGCGACACCAATCGCATTTTTATGGTTGTCGCATGGTATGATGGCGATAGAGATAGTGAATTTAGTGCTTCAGAACCCTATCAGACTGCATGGTTGACTGTCGTAAAAAATTGATTAGTTATTGTATACAGGCTGGAAGGAACAAAATTTCTGAACTATTCGATAATACTATGAGAATAATAACTTTGCAGAGTTCAAAAACATATATAACCGTAAAATGAAGGTAGAGAATGTGTAACTATAATCATATATTGACAATGGAGCTATTATTATATACTATTCCTAACAAATGAGTGGCAAATCAAAAAATATAAGCACACCTAAAATTTAAAAGAAAACAGCAATGAATCCAATTACAATATCGAAACTGATCAAATCATCTGGAAAATATGATTTAACAATATTCTCTAAAAAAAGTATTGATAGAATCGAAAAAAATATTTTTCTGAAAAACAATAAGTCCTTTATAAAATGTTTAATAAGAAATACTGATATACAAGTTAAACCAGAAGAAGTCGTAAGACAACTAATGCTGGACAAGTTAATCAATGAATATTCCTACACAGAGGACTTTATTGAAGTTGAATATACTGTAAATTTTGGTAGAGAAAAAAAATTTGCCGACATTGTATTACTGAATAAATCGGATAAAACAAGCGTATACTGTGTTCTGGAAATAAAAAAACACAAAGCGAAAGACGGAAAAGAACAACTCAAAAGTTATACAAATGCTACCGGAGCACCTCTTGCCGTCTGGACAAATGGTATTGAAATTGATTTTTATGAAAGACTGGATCCAAACTACTTTGAGCCTCTTACAAACATACCAAGAGCGAATGAGACAATAGAAGAAATTAAAAATGAAACATTCACGTATCTTGAATTAATGCAGAAAGATAGGCTTTCTGAAGAAAGAAAATCTCTGAAATCCCTAATCGAAGAGATGGAAGATGAAGTACTGGCAAATGCAGGGGTAGATGTCTTTGAAGAGGTCTTTAAACTTTTCTTCACAAAATTATTCGATGAAATGGAAAGTTCAGATGACAGACAGACAATAGATATTCTTTTGAAACAAAGTAAAATAGAAAACCCTGAACTAAATGAAAAAGACTTAATCCATACCAAAATAAGCAATGAAGGTTTTAGAAATCTGGAATTTAGAAGTCGAGGTGATGCCCACCTGACAAAAAAAATGATTAATGAACTTTTCCAGAAAGCGAAGTATGAATGGCCTGGAATTTTTGAAAAAGGAGAACCAATCAGGATTACAGATGAAAATCATTTGAAAATTTGTGTTGGTTTTCTGCAAAATGTAAAACTGTTCAACTCAAATCTGCAGGTAATTGATGAAGCATTTGAGTACCTCGTGAACAAATCTGCTAAAGGTGAAAAAGGACAGTATTTCACACCTCGTAACGTCATAGATATGGCTGTTTATATGATGAATCCACAGCCTAATGAATACATGATAGATACAGCATGTGGCAGCTGTGGATTCACTGTGCACACCCTATTCAATGTCTGGACAAAACTTGTAAATCAAGGTAAAGCACAATTTGCAAATTTCTCAAATCAGAAATTGTCAAAAGAACAGAAAAACTATGTCAGCAAAGTCTTCGGAATAGATTTTGACGAAAAATCTGTGCGTGTGGCTCGAACACTAAACATGATTGCTGGTGATGGTAAAACAAATGTTCTTCATCTAAACACCTTAGACTACACTCGCTGGGAAGAGAAACAAAAAGATAGAGAATGGACAAAAACATATAACGAAGGCTATCAGAGATTACTTGACTTGGCAAAAGACCCAATGAACCCCAAAGAATTTAACTTTGATCTGGTGCTGGCTAACCCGCCATTTGCCGGCGACATAAAAGATAGCCGACTACTTGCTCAATATGAAAACTCATACAAAACAGGTAAAGCCGGAAAGAAAAGTAAGGTTTCCAAACTATCAAGGGATATACTCTTTATTGAAAGAAATCTTGACTTTTTAAAACCCGGAGGAAGAATGGCAATTGTACTTCCACAAGGAAGATTCAATAACACATCTGATGAATCTATAAGAAACTACATTATGGAAAGAGCAAGACTTCTGGCTGTAGTTGGATTGGACGGGAACACCTTTAAGCCGCATACAGGCACAAAAACATCCGTGCTGTTTGTTCAAAAATGGGAAAACACCATAAATCCTAAACTGGATGACTACCCTATATTCATGGCTGTTTCCCAGCAGTCAGGCAAAGATAATTCAGGAGAAGAAGTCTATGAACTGGATAAAAATGGCGAACGCAAGCTAGATGAACATAACCACCTGATTCAAAAACATGATCTGGACGATATTGCTTTCGCATTCGCTGATTGGGCTAAAAAACAAAAATTAAGTTTCTGGAACTATTAAGGATATCAAACATGGCTCAAATAAGCATAATTCAACACAGTGATGTAAAAAAAGCAAAACGTATTGATTCAGAATATTACAAACCATTTAATTTGAAATCCGAAAAACTTATTACCTCTAAATCTTTTTCAAGATTAAAAGATGTTGGAAATTTTATAATTGGTCCATTTGGTTCTACTGTTAAAGTTGAGGATTATGTTGAAACTAAAAAGTATAAATATATTAGAGGAAAAGACATAAAGAATGGCATTCTAAATAATGAGGATAACGTTGCCGTATCAAAAGAAAAATATGATTCTCTACCTAGATACCACTTACAGAATAATGATTTGTTAATAACAGTAGTTGGAACTATTGGAAATGTTGCGATATACAGAGACTCTTTTGGACCTGCTATTTTTAGCTGTAAAAGCTCCATTCTAAGACCTAATAAAATAACATCTGAATTATTAATGATCTTTCTTTTAAGCAAATACGGAAAATCTCTATTAATGAGAAATGAAAGAGGAGCAATTCAGAAAGGTTTTAACCTTCCTGATTTAAAAAACATTCCTATTCCAAATTTTACCAAAGAATTTAAAGAAACAATTAATACAATAGTCCTTAAATCTAGTGGGAAACAACAGCAATCAAAACAATTATACAAAGAAGCTGAAACTATTCTGTTAGAAGAGTTAGATTTATTAAATTATAAAACAGAACAACCCTTAACCTTTTCAACAACACGTAAAGAGGTGGAAACTGCAAAACGATTTGACGCTGAATATTTTCAGCCAAAATATGAAAAAATTATAAAACATATTGAGAACTATAGTGGAGGATACGATGTTGTCAAAAACTTTGTTACTTGGAAAAAAGGTATTGAAGTTGGAAGTGATGCTTATACAGAAACTGGTAAAGAATTTGTAAGAGTGTCAGACTGCTCAACATTTGACATAAAAGAATCATCAAGAAAAATTTCTGCATCTATGTTTGAAGGATTACAAAAAAAATATCAACCGAAACGTGGTGATATAATTTTTACCAAGGATGGAACAATTGGTATCACAAGTGTTCTAAAAGATGATATTGATGGTGTCTTAAGTAGTGCGTTCCTTTCTCTAACATTAAAAGCTAAATATAAAAGTTATAACAAGGAGTGTTTTGCCCTAATACTAAATTCTATTGTTACAAAAATGCAAGTGGAGCAATTATCAGGTGGAGCAATTATAGCCCATTTAAAACCTTCCGATTTTGAGAAGTTTAAACTACCAATAATAAGACCCTCAATTCAACAACAGATTGCCGAGAAAGTCAACAGAAGTCACCAACTCAGAAAAGAGAGTAAAGAACTATTGGAAGAAGCAAAAAGGCGAGTTGAAGAAGAAATTGAAAAACGGAGAATCTTATGACGACCGGATTATCAGCTATTCTAATATGGGAGGAAGAGGAGTAGATCGTTTCTGGCAAGATATTAACCGTTATGAAATTGACAGGAAGTTAATCACCGACGAACTTGACCCGGAGTTTGTACGCAAGGGCACAGCTTGGCAGACAAATTACCTTACTCGCTTACGCAACGAGGGGTGGGATGAGTCATACATTGAAGCATATAAAAAAGCGTGGGATGTCAAAAACTTTGAGTAAGCACTAAAGATCGAGCAATTTATATGAATAACACAATAATACAAAATACAGAATTGAAACAGAACACTGTTTGTATAAAACATAATCAGTCTGAAAAGAAAGAAAAACTTTAACAGAAAAACAAAAAGACAGGAACAGAAAAATGACAAAAAAAGGTTTAGGCAGAGGATTAGGGAGTTTAATTCAAAACGAAACAAATAAAAAAGAAACTCCTAAACCAGCTACAAAAGCTGACGAAATAAAAGATAATAACTTAACAACACTACCTGTTTATAAAATTAAAACAAATGCTTTTCAGCCAAGAACAAAATTTAATGAACAGGCTATTGACGAACTTGCAGCCTCTATAAAAGAGCATGGTGTTCTGCAGCCGCTGCTGGTTCGACAAGTCAAAGAAAAATATGAACTGATTGCCGGTGAACGCCGTTTTAAAGCTGCTCAAAAAGCCGGACTAAAAAAAGTTCCGGTCATTTTAATGGAAGCCGACGACAATACTGCTCTGGAAATTGCTCTAATTGAAAACCTGCAAAGAGAAGACCTGAATATTATTGAAATTGCAAAAGGATACAAAATGCTTGCTGAAAAATTCAATTTTACTCAGGAACAGATTTCTGTCAAGATGGGAATTGGCAGAGCATCTGTAGCAAACACACTCAGGCTTCTGAATCTTCCTGAAGAAATTATAAATCTTATTGAAGATAATAAGCTCACAACCGGTCACGCAAAAGTACTTTTAGGTGTAGGAAGCGTTGCAGACCAGATTGTCTTTGCATATGAAACAGTGAAACAAAACTTCACCGTCAGACAACTTGAAAAATATATTAAAAAACAGCAGTATGCTCCCAGAGTAAAAATCCCGAATCAACCTGATTTGCCAGTTACCTACCTGAATGATCTGTCTGACAGACTTCATGGTCACTTTGGAACCGCTGTAAGAATATCTTCTGTTGAAACAAAAGCAGACGGCAGAAAAAAACCGGGAACGATTGAAATCGAGTACTACTCAAATGAGGAACTCGAAGGCCTGCTGCAACAATTCGGAATCAATATCGACTCGGAAATCTAAGATGAGCTCATGACGGAGGCATGTTTTATATCAAGTGCTGTCATCGGGTAGCGGCTCAACTTCAAAGACATCTAAAGCCAAATAGATGTTTTTATTGGCTGCAACATCAGCATGTTGCTCAATTCGCCTTTTCGCATCCAAATCTGCAATTTCACATCCAAGACGTATCTTTGCCTTCATTTTTATTATTTAAAAGTTTTTTGTCAATAATCTGACCATCTTTTTTAAGTATTTTCTGTAACTCATTTATATCTGTTTTACCGTTCTCGGCAGTCATTGCGGCGGCAACACCGGCTGCATGTCCGGTTGAACCACATGTGGGAATTGATCGAGCAACATCCCATGCTCCACTTTTAGAGCTGATACAGCGTCCGGCAACAAACAGATTATCATATTTATTTGACTTCAGACACCGTAGTGGTATTGCATACACCGGTCCTCTTTTCCGCCAATCTCCTGTCATTGCAACAGTATCATCAAACCACTTATGTTCATCTTCCGTCGACAATGTATAATCGCCTTCAAATCGTCTGGTTGCTCTAAAACATGGAATTGATGGAATTTCAAAAAGTTCAACAATTTTTTCCGGATCATCACAAAGCATTCCATCTACTCTATCTAAAAACAATTCTCTGCTCTGCAAAACCATATCTGTAATATCCCTGGCATTATCTCCGGAAAAAAATGGTTCTTTAGCTCCTTCTTTTGATAACTCACAGGAGTATGGCTTGGAAAACTTCTGAACTTTCATCACGCCGTCAATCCATAGATAGTGCCAGCCGCACAGAACATTGCTATCCAAAGATACTGTCTTTTCTCCTGCCACAAAAAAAACATCAGCATCACCGGAACAATCAACAAAGGCTTTAGATACAACAGCCTGCCTTCCATCTTTGTTCTCAATAATAATATGTGTTAATTTGTCTTCAGATAATATCACATCACAAAAACGTGTGTCATATAAAAGATCTACTCCTTCATCTTTTAAAAATTTCTCAAGTTGAATCTGAAAAACATTAGGATTATAAACATTGGCATATCTCTCTGAAATATCCACATGATAAATATCCTTCCCCCACTCCTCTGGTGCCTTTCTCAAACCCATATCTTTGTTGTATCTAATTCTCTTATCAGCCAATAACAGTAACTCTTCGCAGATCCCTCCAATTACTTTGTTGCCCATACCGTCGCATATGGGAAGAAAATGAATTACATTGCCAAGGGTTGCAAGTCCTCCAAGACCAAACATTTTTTCAATCAAAAGTACTTTCTGATTCTTTCTGGAAGCTGCAACAGCCGCTACTACCCCGGCAATGCCTCCTCCGACAACAGTAATATCATATCCGTCAACAATCGGCAATTCTCTTCGCTCTTCAAATAGTTTCATTAAACACCCTGTAAATTATTTTATAAATTGCAATTTTTTAGAAGCACGTAAAAAAACCTACACACCACTTGTACAGACGTGATTTATCGCGTCTCCTAAATTCTTGATTTCTAATTAGTAATGGATCTTTGTCTGCGGAGCTTTTCCATAATTCAGCATTTAGCTTTCTTTAACACCTTCCTGCCCTTGAATCTCATCAATAAATGCCAACATATTTTCAAGAGAGACATCCCCCTCCACAGCGTGAGCAGGTGCAAATATATAGTTTCCATTTTCTCCCAACTTAATCAGTTTTTGTGTTTCTGCCCTGACATCATCAGCAGAACCATAAGGTAAAGTCTGCTGCGTGGACAATCCGCCGTGAAAAGTTAAACGTTTGTGATATTGCGGAATCAACTTATCAACATCCATAACCTCCGGTTGAAAAGGATTAAAACAGTCAAGACCAATGGAAATAAGCTCATCAAACAACTCGTCAACATCACCACATGAGTGAATAAACACTGCCTTTCCACCATTTTTAACAACACCATACATACGCTTAAGTTCAGGATATATATACTCTTTCCAAAACTTGGGTCCCATAATAAGTCCGTGCTGCTGCCCCCAGTCATCACCAAAATAAACTGCATCAATATCAAATGTCAAAGCTTTCTCTATCTGTGCAATATTATAATCAGCAATGACTCTGAAAAGTTTTTTAACAAACTCCGGATGTTCAATAAAGTCCATCAGCAAGTTTTCCATACCCCGCAGCGTCCATGCTCTCTCAAAAAGAGAAAATCCAATACAAAAAAGACGTAGACAATCAGGATGTTTATCTATATTCTCCTGTACATCATCAAACAAAAAATCAGCCACAGGATCAGGAAAATCATATCCTTTCAGATTTGGTTCGGAAAGCTGAATTTCTACTACATTTCCTATATCCTTGTCAATACTTCGATCCCAGATTACACCAAAATGATCTTGAAATCTATCATTACCTATATCCTGAAAGAAATCATTCCCTCTGCCAAGTGTAACAAAATGATTTTCCAATACAGAATCCAAGTCATTTGTTCCAAAGTGTTGAATAAGCTTGTCTGCAGCCTCTTTGGTAAAGCCTATCTGCCATGGAATATATGGAGGTGCTTCTCCTCGCAAAACTGTCTTAACTACTTCTCTTTTTGTCATAATCGTAACTTCTCAATAAATCTTTGCTCAACCGCTGAGCAAGATTATTGATATATAGCTGCAATATATTAAAAGTATGGGGGATGTACAAGAAAAAAATGA
>CAYTUX010000152.1:0-13139 GCA_964441455.1 uncultured Victivallales bacterium
CTAATAATGTCATTTAGTGTTTTATCAGTATTTGCAATACAATCTGTTATTGCATTGTTTAAGTTTTTTGTGTAATCTCTTTTCATATTGAGGTTCCTAACTTTGTACTTGGTTGTAAAATTAAATATAACTATAATTGCTATTATAGATATTTAATTTATAAGATAGAACCTTTTTTTTTTAGACACACAAATTGGGACGGTCTCAAAAAAATGCAACGGAAGCCACAATCCATAGGTTTACTGCGTTTCAATCTTAAAATGCTCTAGTATAAATAATAAAATCAACGATGAGAATAAGAACAAATTGATATCCCGTATTATAAGGAGACAGATGTGCAACCTGAAATAAAGAAGAGTGACAATAATCTTGAATTCGAAACAGATGAACGCTGTTTTATTTTAGAAATATCCAACGATTCTGAAGACGATATCTCAATTGCCAGAGCAAGAGTAAAACGAGGTGTTACAACTGCATGGCATAAACTTAAATCTACAGATGAACGATATATAATTGTCTCCGGAAAAGGTAGTGTTGAAATAGGCGGCCTTGAACCTGTTGAAGTTTCAGAAGGGGATGTTGTAAGAATACCTGCTGACACACCCCAGCGTATTAAGAACATTGGCCATAATGACCTTATATTTTTTGCAGTTTGCTCTCCCAGATTTATTAACAGGTGCTATATAAAAATGGAAAAGTAAACAATAATTAAAAGTGACAAAATTTAAATCAGCACTTGCCTCCTATGCAGCCCTAAGCATTTTTGAAGTTTATTTAGTTCCTTTGACAAACTTTTCATAAATAGCAACTTTGACTTCTGCAATACCTTCTGAATCTAAAGCAGAAATTTTATAAGGTTTTTCACCTGTTTCTTTAACAAATTTCTTGTAATTATCTTCAGATTCAGGCAAATCCATTTTATTTGCAATAACCATATATGGTCGTTCCTTAAGCTCTTCTTTATATAGATAAAGCTCCTCGCAAAGACTCCTGTAATCCTCCCATGGTTTCCGACCATCAACACCTGCCATGTCTAGAACAAATACAAGAAAAGAAGACCTTTCAATATGTCGGAGAAAATTATGTCCAAGTCCATATCCTGTATGTGCACCTTCAATTAAACCGGGTATATCAGCACAGGTTATTTTTGAGTAATCCTCCATAATAAGTGTGCCGATGATTGGATTTAAAGTTGTAAAAGGATATGCCCCTATTTTAGGATGAGCATCACTTATCTTGGTTAATAAAGATGACTTGCCTGCATTGGGAAAACCCACTAGTCCAACATCTGCAACAATTTTCAGTTTGAAGCGTAAATTTTTCTCAACCCCAGGTTCACCCGGCTTATTCTGGCGAGGAGCCTGATTTGTAGATGTTTTCCAATGAATATTGCCCAATCCGCCTTTTCCGCCTTTTGCAGCAAGATATTGATCACCATGATTTACAAGATCTGCATAAAACTCTCCTGTATCTTTATCCCAAATCTCGGTACCACATGGAACTTTCACAACAAGATCTTTACCATTTTTTCCATACTTCTGACTTCCCTGTCCAGGCAAACCATTCCCCGCATGTTGATGAGGTTGAAAATAGACCCGAATTAAGGATGTTTCATCCTTGTCAGCCTCTATAATAACATCGCCTCCATCTCCTCCATCTCCTCCATCCGGACCGCCAAAAGGAATAAATTTTTCTCTACGAAAACTCACACAGCCATTTCCTCCGTTGCCGGAACGTGTGTATAAGACTGCATTATCAACAAATTTATGAGACTTCATGAAATCACCTTACCTAGAAAATTAATAACAAAAAAACAATACTATATAAAAAAATAAGCCACGGACTACGCATCTTCACACCAATATCATATCTGTGTGCTTCATCTGCGTAAATCTGTGGCTGTTTTTATACTGTAAAGGTGTAAAAAAACTTACTAAAAATGGCATTAAATAGTTGCGTAAACGCTAACTAGTTTACCTTCTTTTTCAAATTTTACTGTTCCGTCAATCACTGAAAAAAGAGTATCATCTTTACCTCTTTTAACATTGCTGCCAGGAGAAAATTTTGTTCCTCTTTGGCGAACAATAATAGATCCGGCTTTTACTTCCTGACCTGCATAACGCTTTACACCAAGCATCTTTGGGTTGCTATCCCGACCGTTCTTTGCGGAACCACCACTTTTCTTATGTGCCATAATTAAACTCCAATTTATTTGCTAAGCTGAGATGCTCTCTACTTTTAAAACTGTTAACTTTTGTCTGTGACCAATCTTCTTAGAATAACCTTTTCTGCGTTTCTTCTTGAAACTGACAACTTTTTTACCTTTTGTCTGATCAACAACAGATGTCACAACTTTTCCACCTTCTAATACAGGTGTGCCAACTTTCAGCTCTTTCCCATCTGAAACAGCTAAAACAGTAAGCTCTATCTGTGCACCGGACTCTCCCTCAAGCTTCTCAACAGAAAGTGTATCATTCTCTTTAACCAAATACTGCTTTCCGCCTGTCTCTACAACAGCATAAATATCCATAACAATTTTTCCTTCAATATAATCAATATCTTTTATAACATATTTTACAAATATGACTCTTTAAACAAAATTTACCTGACAATTGCAATTATCTGTTTCTCAAATTAATCTGACAAAACTTGTTCTGATCGGTTTTGCAACTAACACAAGTTCTGTCGGCAATAAATGTAGATGAATACTATATATATTTATTGCGAACACAAAAATTTCCTGAGAAATATTGCCAAACAAGCGGATAAACTATTATAATACACCGTTTTTGTCAATAATTATTTGTCTTTTTTTTGCTTTTTTCCTGTTTTTGCCTTTCCTTTTTCCTTATCCTTCCTATTCTGCCCCGCAGAATCTCACCTTCCCCCTTCCTCACCTTCCTCTTTCCGCCCTTCTCGGTGCCCATCGGTGGCTACCCTCTTCTTATCTCTCCCCCCTTTCAGATCCAAAGTGCTCCTCCCCTGTTTAGGGGAGGTGTCGCGCGAAGCGTGACGGAGGGGTAATCCTTTATCGTTGGATATTGGCTGTTGGCTATTGGATATTCCTTCCCCCTTCCTCACCTTCCTCTTTCCTTATCCTTCCTTTTCCTTTTCCCCATTAATCATTGGACATTGGATTTTCGATTTGTCGAGCCGTAAACACTGCGAAAGCTGATGTTTAATTGAATTTCTTTTCCCCTATTCTTCAGAATTTCTCGGCTTGGAGCCGATAGTTTCTTGTCTCTATAAGGAATACCCTTTGTACTGTTTCTGATAAGTTCCAACCTCTTTTCATCAACAGGAATCTTAATCATATCCTCACTCAAAGAAGCAACTGTACCTCCACGAAGCTTTTCTCCTCCTTCACTCTCTCCCACATAAAATCCTGCCTCAATTAAACCACTTAAAACGGGCAATGCTGTGGAATAGGTAAGAAGTAAACCATCTTTGCTAATCACCCCTGCCAGACAATTGAAGAAATCAACTGTCCAAAGTTCGGCATTCCTTTGAGAAGAAAATGCATCCAGAAAAATTATATCATATTTTTCAGTCAAGCTCTTAACGGAATGCCTGGCGTCACCCCACAAAATCTCCACCGAAATATTTTGATTGAAATACTTGGATTTATTAACCAGATCATCAAGAATCTCTTTCTCGTCAATAGAATCAAAAATATCTGCCATACTCTTGGAGCTGTTGTAAACCACTCGTTTATCAATCTCTAAAGCTGTTATATCAAGACAATGTCCTCCCTTTGTCGCTTCGTTAACTGCAGCAAGTGAATTGTAGCCCAATCCAAAACAGATATCCAACAATCTGACATCTCGACTCTTCAACATGTCAGAAAGTCCTGATGGATTAATGAATTTGCCCATTGTCTCCAGATATGCACCATTCTTAGAGTGATAATGCTCTTTAAAATCATCACTCCAAAAGGTTACACTTCCATCATCAGTCTTAACAATTCTCTGGCTTACATCTTCTCTGAAAACTGCAGAATTCTTTTGCAGCAACTCGCCCTGATAATACCCGAGCATCTTCATCTGCAGCGTAAGATAGTTCAGAAAAACACTTTTGTTCATTCCCCATACAGGTGCAATCAAGTTTGCTTCATCTGTATCTGTGCAGACACGCATAATGGGAATACCACCAGGCATACGTCTGATAAAGTCCATTGCAACATCTGCATACTCAAATTCATTCATCACCTTAAAAGGCTGTTTTTCATACATCTGAGCAAGTTTTGTTCCTTTGATAATATGCAAATTATGTAGCTTAATTCCATCAACAGGCAGTTTTGCCAACTCTTCAGCCGTGTGTTGAAAATCTGCAGCTGTCTCTCCGGGAAAGCCAATAATAACATGTGCAACAATTTTAATACCTAAAGCAGATAGTTTCATTATAGCCTGCTTGCTGTCATCCCAATTATGCCCTCTGTTCACCATCTCTAAAGTTTTATCATTGGCTGTCTGAACCCCAAGTTCAACCCACACCTCCTCTTGTTTATTCAGCTCAACAAGATAATCCAATGTCTCATCATCAAGACAATCAGGGCGTGTGCCGATTGCAACTGCCTTGTGCTCAAAAAGGGAAAGAACCTCTGAATAAACTTTTCTCTGCTGCGAAACTGATGCAAAAGTTCCTGTAAAAGCCTGAATGTAAGCCATAAAATATTTTGCACCATATCGACGTTTTGCAAAACGTATTGCATCATCAACCTGCTGCTTAAGACTTTGAGCATTTAGCGTCTGTTGTGCTCTGGCTCCATCCTCCGGACAGAATGCACAGCCGCCGCTCCCATCTTGATTACGATTAGGACAACCCAACCCTAAATCCAACGGAATACGAAACAATGCATCACCATAAACATTGTGCATATAATCTTTATAACTCAAAAATGGCTTTTTCATAAATATATAAAATAAACAAATAAATTAATCAATAACTGAAAGTTAACTCTCTATTTTTCATCATTTTTCGACTGGATGATATCTCGGCAGGGGTGAAGCACCCCGCCCTACAGTTGCTTATGCAGCAAACAACGTTAATTGATTTGCAGATGCTTTGTAGGGTCACCAGATACTAAAAGTATAAAAACACTTAATACTTTTTCAGTTTCAACGCTATTCGCTCGTTAATATAGCGTCCGCTCGGCTTCTCAAGCAGTAGGCCGAAGGCTAATGAATTGACAATCAATGTTCTTATAGAACAGCATGTTGATCAGCCTGACCGGTCGCCTCTATCGCCCGCTGCAAAATCTCGTGATAATTCTCGGGAGTTTCCGCAGACATCAACATCTCACGTACTTGATCGTTCTTTACAGCCTTAGCAATTGCACCAAGTATACGAATTTGCATAGTAGCATCGTTAGCGGGAGTTAACAATAAAAAAATTAGATTGGCGGGTAAACCATCCGGTGCGTTCCAGTCGATTCCCGCTAAAGAGCGTGCCATAATTATCAACGGTTGTTTGAGCCCCGGCAAGCGAGCATGCGGAACCGCAATTTGTTTTCCGAGAGATGTTCCCATAGAATCTTCTCGCTGACCCACCGCCGTATTAACTGTATCGGCATTCAAGGTCTGATCTATATCAGCAGCAAGTTGACTAAGCTCTGACAAGGCGGCGGAACGGTCGCGTGCATGAAGATTTAGCGATATTGCTTCGGGACGGAAAAACTTTAAAACGGGCAAGCGCATAGCCGGACGAATCGCCAATCCCATCCAAGGACCGAGAATCATCGAACTGACTACTGCACCAACAATGACAGCAACATAGATAGGCTCTGAAATAACTCCGTATTGCAACGCCAACATGCCAATGACTATCTGCATCTCACCTCCCGGTGTATGAGCGGCGGAAATAATCGTCCAGTTGCTGCGCGTTTGACGGCTTAAAGCACAACCCACAAATGCACCAATAAACCGACCGCCAATCCCGATCACCAGCAGCAGTATTACCAATCCTAAATGAAATCCGGCGGCAAAGTCGATTTTAAGACCAATCGTGGCAAAGAACACAGGAACAAGTACCGCACGAACCATCTGATGCATCACATGACGTGTATTCTCCTTGAGAGCACGGGCTTCGCCCGCCATGATGCCGACAATGAAAAAACCAAACAATGCGTGGATACCAATCCATGTTGTTAATGCACCGGCAAGAAGACCGAGCAGGCAAATAAAGGTTAGGGAAGTGCCGGGTTCGGGTAGGTTCCAGTGTTTGAACTTATCGAGAGCACGATTGGTCAGGCTACGACCTATAGATAAGCATGCCACCGCAAAAACAATCGTGAATATGAGTATCAACGGAATATCAGTCGCACTGACGATAGCGTCACTTGCGATACCGAGAATGACAGCAAACACTAACCAGCCGATCACATCGTTTATGGTTAGAGCACCCATGATCAGCATGCCGGTATCCGTCCGGTAAATATTGAGTTCCTGTAGTACGCGAGCGGTTACCGGAAGTGCACTGATGGTCATTATAGTGGCAACAAATACGGCAAACAGTACCCTTGACTGGGGATCAACCAAAAAACGGTCAGGAAGCAATAGACAGGGAATAAAGGCTATCAACATCGGTAGTATCAGATCCGACGCAGAAATAATAATCGCACTGCGGCGCTGCCGCCAAGCTGCCGCAAAATCGGTCTGCAGCCCGGTATCGAGCAGAAAGAACAAAATGCCCAGCCATGCTACCGCTTCAAGCATACCCAGCTGAATTGGATCAGCCGGAAACAGGGACTGCTGAAGAGTGGGTAATATTCTGCCCAGTATAGTCGGACCAAAGAATATGCCCACCAAAATTTCAGCGGTGATAGAAGGCTGACCAAAGCGGGAAAACAGTAATCCTAACCCGCGTGCACATCCCAGCAACACAGCCAGTTGCAGTAAAAACAATAATATTTGATGTTCTTCCATATCTATTGCCTTTCTTCAATATTTAAACTTACTAATTCGCTTCAGATTCCAGACGGGCATTGCCCGGCTCGAAATCCGGTCGGTAACGAATGGTTTGCGATGGTGTCGCAAACCGAACATATGGATATTCCTTGCCGAAATCTCGCAACAACCGCTCAATAATATAAGTGGAAAGTTCCTGTCTTTTTGCGGGAACAGTATTGTACCGCAAACGAACAAGAATGCCCCAGTCAAGAAATTCAGCACGGATGAACGGTGCCTTTCCAGTCTTGGCGATAATGTCCGATGTTACATCCGTTGCCGCTTCAATCATTATTTCCTTGGCACGCTCCCAGTTTGAATCGAAGGTTAGGCGAACAGGGACTTCATCCAGCATGAATTCCTGTTCCAAAGTGTAATTGATGATAACGTGCTGAAAAAGGATGGCATTCGGAACCAAAATTCCACGACCAGATTTTTCCTCGCCTCCGATAGAGCCCCCCACTTGATTCAGAATCACATGCGTAAGCGTGATACCTGTCACATCCCCTGTTATACCGGCGATGATAACGCGATCCCCGATCTTAAAAGGTTTCTTAAGAATAATCATCAGCCATGCCGCAACACCGGTAACCGGTTGCTGTAAAGACCAACCTAACATCATTCCGAAGAATCCGGCCGTAAGCCCCAGCAGACGCAACGACCCCGACATGGCCATAATCGTCAATATTACTATAATGAACTTCCATAGTGTATTCCAGATTTTCATAAAGGCACTGGCATTCTCTTCCGTAAAAGCCTTAGCCTTAATGGTCTTTCGCAATATCCGAGTCAGATATACCTTAAGATTAAGAAGAATAACGAGTGTCAGGATTACTAGAACCAGACTTCGATAGGGCGAGTCAGCACCCATGTAGCGTTGCCAGTACTTCAGCAATTTCGGGGTACTTACTTCGGAGGAGGAGTCTGCCGGTGCCTCCACGTTCGACTGCAAGGACTCTGCTGACTTAATTGTGCGTGATCCGGAACTTTGCTCTTCCGACATCCCGGGCATTTGAGCCGATAAGGGTAATGTAAATACGAGAAAACACAAAATCAAAAACCACATCAAGTGGTGCAAAATACTTCTCGAGTGCCCCATGACAGATGTCTCTTCCCGCCAAAAGTTGGCTCCGTTCTGACTTTGAAATGCACTCATTATCTGATGTTGCATTGCGAAAATTGCCTTCATGATGACCTTTCTGATACGAACAAATATTATTAAAATGTCCGTAAAATAATGTTTTTCTAACACTTTGTTGAAAATTTCAAAGTCAAAAAGTTTGCCTTTGATATTTATAATTGTTTTTTAATCAGCTCTAAAAGATCTTATAATAATTTTTTCTTAATTTAAGTATAATTATATTGCATTTCACAAAAAATGCAAAGTTTATTTGCATAAATAAATATCCCACGGGGTTTTACGATCTCTTAAATTACTTAATTTCAATAATTTACATTTTTAACCAGACAATTCACCTGTTTATTGTTTTATATAATAAGATTTTTTTGTAATCATATGATTTCCCAATAAGAAACTTAAAATACAAACAATCAGGGAAATGTCAAACACCATCAAAAACATTCTACAAGTTACCATATATTAAAAACTTAAATAAAAGTTGGCTTTTTTGTTAATATGCTGACCAGCAGAAGTTTACAAATAAATCAAACTCTGACAACACAAATTTAACAAAATTTATTAATTTTGCAAGTTTTTATTTTTTAAGGTCTGTCATTTTTATTAGCAGTAACTGTGTCACTGCTTTATCCTATTAGCTTATTATTAGTCTAAGAAAGATGTCATAAATGTCGTCTTTACATTCTTCCGTACAGATATGATTTATCACGCCTCTATTCTGAACACTCTGTCAAAATTACTCTCCACCTGTTCTGCAAGCTCTTCAACACCAATTCTCAGAACCTCTGCAGCAAACTCAGCAATCACAACAATATTTGATGGTATATTATTTCCATCATCAACATCTGATGGCAATAAGCCACTGTCCGGCAATAAATCAGGAGAATCTGTTTCAAGCAGTATACGTTCTCTTGGAACTTCTCTCAAAACATTAACATATTTGCTGTTTTTACGAGTAAGAGTGCCGGAAAACGAGAAAAAAACATTTAATTTACAAAACTGTTTCATCATCTCTGCAGAACTTGAAAATGAATGAATAATAATAGGAGAATCACATTCAATACTGCTTAAACTATCCCAAAGCAACTGATAGGCATTAACACAATGCACAGATACCGGTTTGCTGAATTGATTGGCAACATCAATGTGCTCACAAAAAATACTCTTCTGCAGATCATAAGAAAACTTGTCTTTCACATTCTTATCAAAACCACACTCCCCTACTGAAGAATAATTGCATGCTTTCAAAAACTGAACAAGAATATCTTTCCAATCAGCATTTGCTTCATCAAGATACCACGGATGCAAACCATATGCAGGAAGAACTTCATCATACTTTTCTGATATATGCTTAACAGCAGCCCAGTCATCAGGTGATGTCCCGTTACATACAACCTTACAAACAGAGTTCTTTCTCATCTGCAAAATTATATCATCAATAGAATTAACTATTCTATCATCCTGCAGATGACAGTGGGCATCAAAATATTTTATATCGCCACTCATTAATAACTCATTAATTCTTTATTATATGGAATAGACGAAGATGCTCCCTTTCGACTTACTGCAATTCCTGATGCCTTGCTTGCTCCTCTTAAGCTATCCTCAACACTCAGATTGTTCTCCTGCAATGCAAGAAAATATCCGATAAACGTGTCCCCGGCAGCTGTTGTATCAACAACCTTCTCAACATCAATAGCTTGGCACTCATAAACCTCTTCTCCTCGCTGATAAACAGAACCTTTTGCTCCAAGTGTAAAAATTGCTGCTGACTCGGGAAAACAATTGGACATTTCCTTCATCATATCTTTCAAGGTTTCCTTACCTGTAATGGCTGCTGCTTCGGTTTCATTGACAACAAACAAATCAATCATTTCTAAAGGAAAGGATAGTACTTCATCACTCATTGGAGCCGGATTAAATACAATGTATAACCCTCTTTTTTTAGCTTTCTCAATCATTTCAGATATCATATTTATCTCGTTCTGAATAAGCAGGACATCTCCCCAACCAAAATGAGAAAAAACATCATCAATAAAGTCAGAAATAATCCCCTGATTCGCCCCTCCAAACAAAATAATTGAATTTTCTCCACAAGAATCTACCTGAATAATTGCATGACCATTGGAGGTATCTAATGTCTTCAGAAACTCTGTTGAAACACCTTCTTTTTCAAGCAACTCCTTTAAAAACATTCCCTCTTCTCCAATGCATCCGGCATGAAAAACAGAAGCACCGGCTCTCGCCAAAGCAATTGTCTGATTAAACCCTTTGCCCCCCGGAAATGTTTCAAAACTATTAGATGCCAAAGTTTCACCCGGCTGAACAAAATGATCAACTGAATATACATAATCTATATTTAGTGACCCAAAATTTAATATCTTCATTATTATTAACCCTCTTTTTTCTGTACGGGCGACACATGTGTCGCCCCTACCTCGCCCGGCTAGGTAAAAAAATACAGCCAGAGACTTTCCTTAATTCGTAATTTGTAATTTTTAATTAGTAATTGACTTAACGCTGTGTCCTGACATTCCATGTATCAGTTCTGAATGGATTTGCAGGAAGTTCTTCTTTGTTATATAAGTTGCACCCCGCAGGATTCGTTGCCCATGCGTATCTTACAGCAACAGGAGCCGCAACTTTTTCAGAACTCACAACAACAGTATCTCCGTCAATTTGAGCATCTGCCCAGACAAACTGCTTGTCTTCTCCGGCAATTGCAAATTGCTTTAATTTGCCATCTTTTGCAACTAAACCGCTACCTATGTTGTCAAAATTAATTATAATTTTATTGCCTTCAACCTTCATTGACTTATAAGTAGGCCCGGCATAAACCAAGTCTTGTCCATATGCCACCTTTCTTGCAACCAAAGCCATTCTCTTACCTAAATCCTGTTTGTTCTTCGGGTGAATATCTTTTGCATCTCCAATATCAATTGCTAGTGCTGTTCCTGTGTTTGGCAAAGAAAGTGCCTTGTTCTGTGACTCTCGAACAACAGGCCAGCTGCTATTCTCCGGAACGGTAGGAGCTGATTTGAAATTAGCTAACTGAACCCATAAAAAAGGAAAATCTCCCTGTCCCCAACGCTCTCTCCAATCTGATATCATTGCAGGAAATATCACTCTATACATGTATGCATTACCTGCATTAGATTCACCCTGGTACCAGATAGCACCTTTTATTCCGTAGGGAATCAGACCATTAACCATGCCGTTATATAAAACTGTAGCTGTGTTTGGATTGGTCTTTGCTGCAGGCTTATCCGGCAGTGCTAATGCAATTTCATAACGCCATTTGCCTGATAATGGTATTCTGGCTGCCAAATCTGATTTCTCATCAACAGATACTATAAACATCTGATCTTTAGTGCCTCCCCAGGGACCTCCTTGTCCATTTTGATCAACAATACGCATTGCTATAACAGCTTCACCTGCTTTTACTAATTTTCCGGGCACAATATATTTCCGTGGTTTGTTCCAGAAATCTGTATTTAATGGCTTCATACTACCCATCCCTCCAACAACAGTTCCATTAAAATATACTGTATCAATTTCATCAATAGGTCCTAGTTCTAATGCAAGATCTTTACCCGACCAAGTCTCTGGAATTTCAACTGTACGGCGATACCAAACCTCTCCATCAAGTCCGGGGTGACCCAATTCCTCCCAGTTACCCGGTGTAAGAATTTCACCCCAACGACTATCATCAAGCTCAGGATTTGAATATTTCTCAATATGGGTTTGATCTGTCTCCAATAACTCAAGCTTTCTGTATGCTGCCTTAAAATCTTTTAGACTTTTCGCATACTCTACTTTTGACTCTACTACAGTTGTTTTTAATTCATCAAGCTTAGCAATATCTGCAGATGATCCATCTAACTTTGAATATGCAGGTCTGCTGATCCAAGCCTCAACTCGTGTTCCTCCCCATGATGTGTTTATAAGACCAATAGGAATATTTAACTCTTTGTAAAGGTCTCGTGCAAAAAAGAATCCTAAAGCTGTCCAGGGACCTACTCTCTTAGGTGATGCAACAGACCAATTTCCACGTACATCATTTACAGGAACAAGTTGTATATTACTGGCAAACTTGAAATGACGAATCATAGGAAAATCTGCACCGGCAATCTCTTCAGCACTGTTATTACAGCTTCCAACAGTCATTGCCATATTCGACTGACCTGAACATATCCAGACATCTCCAATTAAAACATTAGAAATTGTTATTGTGTTTTTACCCTTAACAACTAAATCAATCGGTTCTCTTGATGCTGAATGCTCTTTAAGATCAACCCGCCAGTAACCATCTGAATCCGCCTTTACTGTAGAACTCTCTTTTCCTAAAACAACTGTAACTTCTTCCCCCGGACTTGCCCATCCCCAAACAGGAATCTTAATATCTCGCTGCAATACCATATTGTCTGAAAAAATTGCAGGTAACTTAACCTCTGCAAAACATTCAACGAATGTACAAAATGTTGTTACAATAATAGATAAACCCAACACCATTCTCTTTGTTATCATCTGAAAACTCCTTTAGTTATAATTTTCAATATAATACAATATACAAAAATAATAATCAATATTTTACCCTTAATTTTACGGTTGAAAGACAAAACCTACATTTTGGTCAATAAAATCAGGGAATGACTTTTGTTTTTTGCCCAGCTACTAAAAGAAAAGTTAAATGTAAGTTTGTTAAATATTTTTTATACTTTAGTAGCTGGGGTAATAAAAACGAAAAGTTTATGCAACATGCTTATAAACAGTAATTTATGCTTGTTATTGGATAAACTGTTAAAATACGCTTTGCGATTTATGCCTCCGTCAGCCATTCAGCCCCGCCCTCACTTTGAATTACGAAGATTCAAAGTAAGGGCGGGGTGGCTTCAATTTGTGCCGAGATTTTGCTTTGCAAGCAGTGATCTTAGTATAAGTATACAAATCATTCTGCTTAAAAAGTAAAAGATTGGTGCAAATTGAAGTGTGTTGTTTTGGTAAGAATGGCTTTCCAAATCTCAAACTTAAAAATAATACAACCGAAAAATTAAGGA
>CAYTUX010000153.1:0-5060 GCA_964441455.1 uncultured Victivallales bacterium
TAGTTTCAGTAAACGCCTTGGCGAGGCTGGAGCCTGTGACAGCAACGAACGAAGAGAGTGGCCTATATAATTAGCAAAAAGCACATTATTTTGCCACCCGTTGGGTGATGAATTTGAAAAAACATTTTTTACGGACGCCGAGGACGGCATCCCTCCCATGTGAACCTTACAGACTAATGTTAGATTGCAGTTTTAACCGGGAGGGTTGCCCAGCTATTAACTTTACACTGAAGTTTTATATAGGATTGTTTTTCTGATCTGTTAGTAGCTGGGCCGCCGACCGAAAAGGGTATTCAACCGGAAAAACAGGGTATTGTATTAGACAAACGAGAAGATCAATGATATAATCAAATAATAAAATAAAAATTTAAATTATTAAAGCAGGCAACATGAAAGATCCAAGAAATATAGTCAATGGTTATGAAATTCCTTCAGAGGGATATTGTGATCAACCATATGTAGTGCAGACCGATGATGGGGCATGGTTATGCGTGATGACAACAGGTAGGGGAGATGAAGGAGAATCAGGACAACATATTGTTGCTATCCGCAGTACGGATAAAGGCAAGACGTGGTCAGAGCCGGTAGATATTGAACCCAAAGATGGTCCTGAGGCATCCTGGGCGCTGCCGTTTGTCACGCCATATGGGAGAATTTATGTTTTTTACACCTATAATGCAGAGAACCGTCGGGAAGTCATTGGAGATGATCCACCTTTTCCAAGTGGTTCTTGTAAGCGTGTTGACAGCCTGGGTGAGTATGCTTTCAAGTACTCTGATGATTCAGGGCGGACGTGGACTGCTGAGCGGTTTTTTATTCCTGTGCGTGAGATGGCTATTGATCGAAGCAACGCATACAGGGGAAGAGTGAAATTTTTCTGGGGAGTTGGGAAACCTATTATCCATGATAGTGTGATGATATTCGGGTTTTCAAAGGTTGGAGGTTTTGGCGATGGTTTTTTTACTGAAACCGAATGCTGCTTTATGCGAAGCGGTAATATTCTGAACGAACGGGATCCGGAGAAACTAGAGTGGCAGACACTGCCGGAAGGTGACCATGGACTTACTTCTCCTGAAGGGTCTATTGCTGAAGAGGTAAATCTTACAGTACTGAGTGACGGCTCTTTGTACTGCACCTACCGTACAGTTGCCGGACATCCTTGTCACGCTTACTCTCGAGACGGCGGGCGGACATGGACGCCACCTGAATTTATGACATATACTCCCGGAGGGACTATTGTGAACAATCCTCGAGCTGCCAACTTTGTACGCAGACTGGACAATGGTCCTTATGCCGGAAGATTTATTTACTGGTTTCACAATCATAATGGAAAAGGGTATTTGGGTCGCAATCCGGTCTGGCTTTCGGGTGGTATTGAATATGACTCTTCTGCCGGCAGAGTAATCCATTGGGGAGCTCCGGAAGTGGTCTTATATGCTGACGACTATCAGGCACGTATCAGCTATCCGGATTTTATTCAAGATGATGAGGGCAGACTTTTTATTACAGCAACCCAGAAGACTATAGCACGTGTTCATGAGATACCTGAATGGCTGTTAAGACGTCTTTGGGAAAATTTTGACAGAACCTAACGAAATGAAAGGAATAATTATGAACTATAGAAGTCTTGGAAGATCAGGAATAGAAGCATCCGTTGTCGGCTTTGGAACATGGGCAATTGGTGGATGGATGTGGGGAGGGGTTGATGAAAATGATGCCGTTAAAGCAATTCATTCCGGTATTGATGCTGGAATTAATCTGATCGATACAGCACCGGTATATGGTTTCGGTGTATCAGAAGAACTTGTAGGAAAAGCAATTTCTGATCGACGCGATAATGTTATTTTGGCAACTAAATGCGGTCTTATCTGGCATAAGCAGAAGGGAGACTTTTTCTTTATCTCAGATAATTTAAATATTGATGATCAAGGACAAATTAAGGTCTGCAAATGTCTGTCTCCTGAAAGTATTCGCTATGAAGTTGAGCAGAGTTTAAGAAGGCTTAAGACAGATTATATAGATTTGTATCAGACACATTGGCAGGATTGCACGACTCCAATAGAAGATACTATGGGTACTCTTATGGAGCTTAAGAAAGAAGGTAAAATAAGAGCAGTTGGATGCTCCAATGCAACGCCGGAACAGATGGATATTTATCGGAGTGCGGGTGTTCTTGATGTTGATCAGGAGCTATACTCTATGCTTGACCGTAAACATGAAGATGATAATCTGCCCTATGTAGATGAACACAAAATATCATTTTTTGCATATTCTTCTTTAGCACAAGGTATGTTAACAGGAAAAATTGATGCAGAACGTACTTTTGAAGAAGGAGATCAACGACGAGAGAAAGAAAGATTCAGTTTGGAGAATCGCAAAAGAGTTAATTCAATGCTTGATCTTTTCAGACCTATTGCTTCAAAGCATAATCTCACTTTAGGGCAATTGGCTATTGCCTGGACAGTTGCGCAGCCTGGATGTTCTCATGCTTTAGTTGGAGCCAGAAACCCTGAACAGGCAACAGAGAATGCCAGGGCAGGTGAAGTAACACTATCGGCTGATGAACTTAAACAGATGAAAACTATTATTGATCGTTTTGATGACATTGTATAATGGTTAACAGCTCTAAAACTTGGGATCTTGTGGTTGTTGGTGCAGGCAGCGGGGGGATTGGTGCAGCTCTTGCCGGAGCACGATTAGGACTGAAAGTTCTGTTGATTGAAAAAGAGAATATGGTTGGTGGAGCATCTACTTCAGGTGGTGTCTGCTGCTGGGAGCCAAGCGTTGGAGGCACAGGCATCCCTTTTGATATCTACCGACGTCTTTCTGATATTCAAGATGCTGTTGGCATTTACTCTTTTGGCAGACATTTTTCCTGGGAGAGTCCAAATTACTGGCCGGATAATCCTGAAAAGGTTGGTTTTCCTGGTGGAGAGCAAGTTATTGATTCTTCCCGTAATTATTCTGATACCCTTCGAAGGCATATTACAGGAGGATTAATGCCAGACAAATCTTTTAAACAGGAACGATGGCATGGTGTAGTCTTTGAACCGGAAATCATGGCTCAAACAGTTACAAAAATGGTTGAAGATACAGGTAATTGCACTATTTTTTTGAACACATTTTTTTTTGGAAGTGAAGCATTCAAATGGACAAGTGCATAGTGCTGTTTTAAGTAATGGAATTACGATTAAAGCTTTTTGTTGGGTTGATTGCACAGGGAATGGCAGTTTCAGTCATGCTTGCGGAGCAGAACGATTGATAGGACAAGATTCTCAATTCCTTTATAACGAGCCTTCGGCACCTATTCATGGTGACCGTTCTGCATTGAATGGGGCAACTCTTATGTTTCGGGCAAAAAAGGAAAAGCTAGAGAGTAGGCATTTTTATGAACCACCTAAATGCTGGTGGGCTAAACATTATCCAGCAGTGTCATGTAATCATTTTCCTAATGGTGATTTGCAGATAAATATGTTGCCAACAATGAGCGGCAAAGATGCTTTTGATGGCAATCCGGATAGTATTTATTACGAGTGCAAGAAGCGCGTAAGAGCACAATGGGCATTTATGCAGTACTACTGGCCGGAATTTCGTAGTTTTAGTTTTGCAGGAACAGCCTCAATGGTTGGACTTCGTGAAACATGGCGTGTTGTTTGTGACTATATGCTAAACGAGTCTGATGTGGCAGGAGGTCTAAGCAGTCAGCCCCATCCTGATATTATAGGGATAACCGATCATCCATTTGATGTTCATGGAGCAAGTGGGGCAAATTACGGAGAGCTTTCTGAACCCTATGGAATTCCTTATCGTTGCCTCATTGTCAAAGGATTCTCCAATTTACTTACAGCTTCACGTTGTTCGGGATTTTCATCTATTGCAGCTTCAAGTTGTCGATTATCAAGGACAATGATGCAGCTTGGACAAGCGGCAGGAACAGCAGCGGCTTTAGCTTTGGAGTTATCTGTTTTGCCGAAAGATGTGCCGGCAGACAGGCTTCGAGAATCCCTAAGAGAACAAAATGTTCAGTTGGATTGGTAAGCTATAGATGGACCAAATTAGTCTGGACTAAGGAACAAAACTTTCGATCAACGATTTTCGACTAACTACCTAACTCTAAAAAAAAATCATTTTTTTATTAAAAGATAGTTGCTTTTTTTTAAGTTGTTTGATATTCTTGCATTTTAAAAGTTATACAAGTCTAACAATTAACAAAAAAATGAAGGAACAAAATCATGGAAATAGCAATAACCTCAAGCGGAAGCGATCTGCAAAGTGCAGTTGACTCCAGATTTGGTAGATCCAAGAATTTTATAATTTACAATACTGAAGATGATTCAATAGAAGTTATAGACAATGTTCAGAATTTAAATGCCATGCAGGGAGCCGGCATACAAAGTGCTAAGACAGTCATCGAGAGTGGTGCAAAAGCTGTAATTACAGGTAATGTGGGACCTAAAGCATTTAATGTTCTTGATGGAAATGGAGTAGAGATGTATATTAATGCAACAGGTAGTGTTGAGAATGCAATTAAAGAGTTTAAAGATGAGGCATTAGAAAAAATTTCCGATGCGAATGTTGAAAGTCATTGGGTTTAAAGCGTTAAAAATAAATGCGAAAACAGGTAAGTTCGGAAATAGTAGGGTTACCCCTCCGTCACGCCGTCATTTGCTTTTTGTTTAAAAGCAAATAACAGCGTGACACCTCCCCTAAACAGGGGAGGAGCACTTTGGGTCTGGAAGAGAATATGCAATATCCAACACTCAATATTCAATGATGAAGGGGAGAAAGGTGAGAACGTCGAACGTCGAACGTTCAACATCCAATGATGAAGGAAGAAGAACCCCTCCGTCCTCGCAAGCTCGGACACCTCCCCTTAGCAAGGGGAGGAGCACTTTGGATCTGACGGGGGAAGGAAGATTTTAGCCACCGATGACTACCGAGAAAGGCCGAAAAAGGAAGACAAGGAAGGAGGAAGAGGAAAAGGTGAGAACGTCGAACATCGAACGTTCAACATCCAATGATGAATGAAGAACCCCTCCGTCACGCTTCGCGCGACACCT
>CAYTUX010000154.1:0-14793 GCA_964441455.1 uncultured Victivallales bacterium
TGACAAGGGTCAGGACATCGCACACCCAATTTAGGGTCAGGACATCGCACACCCTTTGCTTTTTTGAATGTTTATATTATAATAATTTTCTTGTTTAAAAGAAAGGAAATTATTATGAATTCAAAATTAGAAAAAGATCGTATCTTGGCAATTACAAGGTATCTTAACAACGAAAATCCAAAAGCAATCTACAACTCTCTTGGATATGGTAAATGGTGGTTTTTCAAATGGCTGAGACGGTATAATACAGGTAATAAGGAAGACTGGTTTAAAGACATAAGTCGACAACCCAAAACTTCGCCACTAAAAATATCGAATGAAATAGAACAGGCAATATGCAACAAACGGATTGAACTTGATGAAAACGATATGTTTTGTGGAGCCGAATCCATACTATGGGAATTGGAGGATAAAGTTAATATACCGCTGCCATCTTTGAGCACCGTAAAAAGAGTACTAAAAAAACATAACTTAATAGAAGAGCGTAAGAAAAAATATGTTTCTAAAGGTAAGATATATCCTAAGCTGCAAGCTGTGTATCCAAATGACGTTCAACAGTTTGATTTTGTCGGACCGTGCTTTTTAAATGGACCTGTACGTTTCTACAATTTAAATGGAATTGATATTGTAAGCAGAAGGTGTGCTGTTAAACCTTTAGTCAGTCGAGGAAATGCTTTCTTAACAATATGGGACTCTTGGCAAAGGCTTGGAATTCCTAAATTTGCCCAATTTGACAATGGATTGGAGTTTAGAGGAAGTAATAAATATCCGAGAGGTACTGGGCAAGTAATAAGGCTTTGCTTGTTCTATGGTGTAGAGCCTGTGTTTATTCCTTACAATGAACCGTGGCGGAACTCATATGTTGAAAAATTTAATGATTCCTGGCGAAAGAAATTTTTATCAAGAAAAACCATGAATTCATTTGAAGAGTTGTGCAAAGAGTCTTTTAAATTTGAGTCTCGTCATAATGATTTTTGGCGTTATAGTGTTTTAAAAGGAAAAACACCATCATACAATTTAAAATGTAGTGGAAGAAAATTAAGATTTCCTTATGGTTCTCCACCTAGTAAGTTTGGACTTCCAGAATCAGGCAAATATCATATTATAAGGTTTATTCGTAATGATCTTAAACTAGATATTTTTGGTGAAAAGTTCTCTGTACCAGAAGAGTTAAAATACGAATATTTGAAGGCTACAGTAGATGTTGGTAAACAAAAATTAAATGTGTACCTTGATAAAGAAAAAGTAGTTGAATACGATTATAAAATGAGGTAGTATTCTATAAAATAATTTAACTAGGGTGTGCGATGTCCTGACCCTTGTCAACTAATTATTAGATATCTTTCAGGAACACAGATAGGAACAATGGAATTGTTACGACAGCAAGTATGTGTGAGAGCAGGACGGATGATGTTATTGTGTCTTTATCCCCACCGTAAATTTCGCTCAACATTATGCTTGCAAATGATACCGGCATAACAGCTACAATAATAAAGATATTTTTAATTTGATGCTCCAGCGGTATTAGACTGATTAGAAATATTGCACTTAGAGGGATGATAATCAGCCTCATAAGTGATATGAACCAGATAACAGGTTTTTTGAGAGAGTGAAAACTCAGGAAAGACATTCTTGCACCTGATACAAACATTGCAAGAGGGATTGCTGCAAAGCCAACTTTCTCAAAAGTATCCAAAAACAGAGAAATTGTTGTCTGCTTTTCAGTTCCCATAAATATATTTGTGCAGCCTATATAATCAGTTGCAGCTCTTAGTATTATGGCACAGTACAAGGCAACCAAAGGAGGACTAAGCAGATGTTTTAAAGAGTTTAGAGATGCCTTTTGTCCTGTTATAGCAAGAACTCCAATAGTCCATACCGCAAGCTCAGCTCCAAGTGTTGAAAAAATCAGTTGAGCAACCGCAGGTTCTGAATTTTTTGCATACAATACAACAATCACAGATATTGGCAAAAAAGAGTAGTTGTTCATGGAACATTGAAGAAGAAAGGCATTTTTCTCTTTTTGATTTCTGATTTTAAATATTTTGGTAACAATTAAACCAAGTATTCCGCCAAAAGCCATAAAACAGAAGATGCTGACCGGCAACTGCCATGTGGCAATAATTTTTTTTATTGGAAAGTTTCTGTATATTGCAGTAAAAATCATCATTGGGTAAAAGAAACGAATTACAAGTAATGATATTTCCTTTGTTGAAACAGGAGTTACCCATTTAAATTTACCTGATATTACTCCCGGTAAAGTCATTATAAAGATGCAAGCCATTGCTGTTATTAAAGAACCAGTCATATTACTTTTACTTTCCAAGTAGTTCTGAAAATTTCCAGACTTTAAGTTTCAGAGAACATATGCAGTATACAAAAGCGGCAAGAGGAGCTTCAAGAATAATTCTTGGCAAGTTTATGTTGCTGTTAAAATAAGTTGAAAGATTATCATTCACAAAGAATCTGATAACAAAAACAGTAATTGACATAACAATTGCTGATGTGAATATCTGTACAAATTTTAGTTGTGAGATTTCAAAGTTATGTTTTGTAGAACTGATAAATACAGATGACAGAAATAGTAATGAGTATGAAAATGATGTAGCTCCGGCAGCACCAAGAATTCCATATTTCGGAATAAACAGTATATTAAGAGCTAAGTTTAAAAGCGATGCTATAAGGACGGATATGCCAACCAGTTTTGTTTTCCCATCTAAGTTAATTGCGAATTGGAACATTTTTGCAAGGGGCATTATGACAACTAGAGGTGACATTATCCGGAATAGATATTTAAGCTCCGGACATATATAATTCTCCCCGGCCAGAAATTCTATTAATGTTGTACCCCAAAGCATTATGCCAATTCCCATTGGAATTGTCATAAATAGAGAGAGTCTAAGTGCGGAATAAAAATATTTTGCGGCATTTCCTTTAAAACCCGGCATTTTATTGTTTAGGTTTTCCGTCCATGCATCTGACATATGGGGAAAAATGTATTCCAGAAGCATTTGTGTATCAGCAGAGAAGAATATCAGAGTTGCAGCAACTGTGTATGTTGCAACAGTTTCCGGACCATATGAGTCAAGTATAACATATCTGTCAGCCAGGCGGAATAGAGCTAACGCAAAGTATTGAGGTAACAGAGGAAAACCATAGAAAACACTTTTTTTTGCTAAAGATAACGAAGGTTTGGCAGTAATACCTTCTTTCCCCAGAAATTTATATGTTAATACAGCTATTATGATGAAAACAGCAATAAGACTAAGAACAATAGTAAAAGTAAGTCCAAGTAGATTAAATTCCGGCAATCTACCTGCCTTTACAAATACAAGTAGTATCAAGATGACAAAAAACCATGAATATGATGTCATAAAAGACAGAAATTTATACAGAGCAACACGCCCCACTGCAAGCAGATATCCTAAACCTAAATTTGCAATTGTATATACTATTATGTAAGCAAATCCTAAGCCAATAATAAGAGGCGTGAAAGCAACAGTTTTAACTAAAAATAGAGTAACAATAACAAACATGATTGCAGCAAGAGGTCCGGTTAATAGATTTACACATAGAGTACTGTTAAAGATACTACCTTGATCTTTCGGGCTTTTGTGGGGGAATGCATAAATCAAGTAATATCTAAGTCCTAAAATACCTACAAAACCAAGAGAATTTAATGTGATGGTAAGTAGCGAGAAGTAACCGTACGTTTCCTTATCTATTGAATGAGTCATAACAAAGATTCTTGCCGGAGCAATAAACACAGCAAGAAAAGCAAAAAATGTTGATATAATTGCCTGAACAGCAATTTGTCTGTTTTTTGTTTTAGGCATTTTTTTCCTTGTTCATTAAAGAGTCAACATTTGCGGCAATTGCCATTCTACGTTTAAAGTAGAAAAGCCAGACAGCCGGCCATACGTGCAGATATTTAAGCCATTGGTGATTATGAGTAAATACTTGAGTAGCTTGTTGTGCGGCCTTAAATGGTGACCATGGAATAAATATCCATTTTTTACCCCAAACTTTTTTAATATGTTCCCAGTTATAGAATTCAGGGTGTCGTTCAATTAGAGCAACAATTGCTTTTCCGTATATATTTGCATGAGCACAAAGTTGTTTGGGAGTAACATTTGGATGGTGATGCTCAATAACGCTTTTTGGTTCAAAGTAGATTTTGCCCCCTGATTTAAGTAGTTTAAGAGCCAGATCATTATCTTGACCGCCTTTGAAAGTTTCATCAAATCCACCAAGTTCTAAAAGAGTCTCTTTCCTCAAAGCCATATTTCCTCCACCAACCCTAAATTGTACTTCTCCTGCCGGTTGAGTTTCTGAAAGATCATGCAGTATTGACATATTGTCCCCAATCTGCCAATATGTGATTTTAGGAAAATCAAAAGCACCGCCGACCATCTGATATCCGGAGTTAAGCTTGTCTGCCATAATCTGAATCCATCCCTGTCTTGCCCGGCAGTCAGAGTCTGTGAAAAGAATGAATTTCCCGCGTGCTGCTTTAATGCCTATGTTTCTATTTGCCCCGGCAGAAACAGGAGTCGTAGTATCGATGAAAATTATATCACATCTTTTTTTTAGCGTATCAAAATCGTCAGTACCAATAACGGTAATTTCATAACTGTAAGTTGTTTCCTGGCTTATCAGTGAGTCAAGTAGATTGTCAACATCCGGTGACTTTACACATGGTATTACAATTGATACATCAATTTTGGTATCATTTTTTGAATTGTTCATATTAATTAATCTTTTCTAATGCTTTTCGCCATAATGGTCTTATGACTTTCCAGTCAAATTTATTTTTTACAAGAGAGAATGCATTTTCTGCAATTGACTTGTTTTTTTCTTTATTCTTACACAAGTCAATTATTTCGTCAGCAAAATTGTTTTTCTCTGCAATAACAATATCTTTGTTGTGAGTTACCCCTAACCCTTCGGCACCCTTTGCAGTTGAAACAACCGGGGTGTTGGAACTGAAGTACTCTATAATCTTAAGTCTTGTTCCGGAGCCTGAGAAGATAGGAGATATGCACACATCTGCTCTTTTCATCCATGGAACAACCTCTTCTACTCGTCCCGTAAAATGTATAAGTTTATGAAAAGATTCTGCATTTGAAGGAATAGGTCCTCCACATATAACTATCTTAAATGTTTCCGGATGAGCTTTTTCAAGTTCCGGAGCAACAACCTCATTGATAAATTTGACAGCCTCTTTGTTTGGTTGATAATCAAGTTTTCCCATGAATAGTAAAATTTTGTAGTCTTCAAGTTTTTTTTGCCAACTTTCCGGAATATTCATATTCATATTTGCAAATTCATCCAAATCTACTCCATTGGGAACAACAGATATTTTGTTTGGAGAAATATCATATTTTTTTACAAATTCCTCTTTGTCATCTTCGGAGCAGCAACATATATGCTCGGAACCATTTATTGCCGCTTTTTCGGCCTTTGCTACAAGTTTTGAGAAAAAGTGATTTTGTCCGAATCGTTCTTCGATAGCTGTAGCATCCACATTATGAGCATCAAGTATCTTTGGAATGGGATTTTTTCTGATTGGGTGAAAATCCCATATAGATGTCATAATGATTACTTTAGGCTTTTCTGTACTTACAAGTTTTTTAACAAATGATTTTGTAGGTGGAAAGAAAAAGTTGAAGATTCCCCAGTTTATGCCCACCTTTTTTTTACCGAAATCATATTTATATGTTTTTGATTTAAAGTTATCGTGTTCGGGAGCGGGTTCACAGAGAATCTGTTCATTCTCAAATGTTTGCAGAAGGGCTTTCATTCTTCTGCTTCTTCCGTTTACAACTTGATTTATATTGCAATATGATGTTATTAATATTCTGCTCATATTCCCTAATCGTTAGTATGTTCTGTAGATAATTTTCTGCTGGTTGCCTTCTCTTTCAACTTCAAGAGCAAAAGTACTTGCTCTGCCTTCTATAAATTCACCAATCATATATTCAGCACGACGTCTATTGGTTAACTTCAGAGCATTAACTTTGGTAATATAATCTCCGTTCTTCAATCCTACAGCATTGATGAATTCTTTTTCACCTTTTATATCAATTTTATAACCGGTTATTCTTTTATTATCATCGTATACCGGGGCAAAAGAGTCGAATAGATTTAGAAGTCTTTTGGGCTCAGCCATAAGTTCCTCATAATATTTCATGATTTTATCTTTTTCAAATTCCCATTCGTTATCACCGGTTTTCTTTCCTCCAAATTTGCCGGTAAGGTTGTCGGAGAAGTTGTCTTGTTCTGAGCCGTCGAGATTTTCACTGGAGGAACTTGAAATTGAGAAAGGTATAGTTATTATTTCTTTCTTTATTCCATTCACCAGGATAACCTGATCATTTTGTATGCGGAGTATTTTTCTGCCGTCATTTAGAACTTGTTCTTCGACGACTATTAACTGTGTATTATTTTTCAAGTCGTCTATAATTGCTTTTCTGATTGTTGTGTTGTTACTTTGGCTGACAATAAATGTTCCTCTAAGAATATACAGTTCATCTATGGGAGTTAAATCATCCGGTTCTTTTATAACTTTGGATTTAAATATAGACCAGTTTACATCATAAGGGATAGAGCTTTCTTCAATATATAGTGATTTGACCGGGATATTATTTTTTATTTGTGAAGAAGATATTTCTATATTAGGAATCATAAAAAACCGAAACAGTACAATCGCAACCATGGCGGTTAGTACTGAAACGGCAAGTATGCTTACTCTTGGTATAATTATATTTAAATGATTGAAAATAGTCATAAGCCGGATTCTGTTCACTAAATTAGTGTTTGATCATTTATCTGACGCAATCAACCCAAAACTGCTCAAAGACCAAGACGGATCGCCTTAGGCAGTAAAACTGCACAGCTTTCTATTTGATATTGCTCCGAATGGGGTTTACAAAACAGCCAATCATTACTGATACGGCTTGGTAGTCTCTTACACTGCCTTTTCACCCTTACCCCGCCATCACTTTACTTTTAGTTTTAACTTTATAGTAAAGTGATGGCGGGGCGGTCTGTTTTCTGTTGCACTATCCATCTGCTGCAATTTCTGCAGCACCTCCACCCATTACAGGTGGACATTCTATCCTATGGAGTCCGGACTTTCCTCCCTTATTTCTAAGAGCGACCAAATCTCCATTCTCAATCAAGACAAATTAATAATACCTTTTTTTATTATTCTGATTCGTATATGAATCTTCCACAAAAATTACATGTTACAGTTGGATTTTCCTGCTTTTTTGCATCGTATATCACATATGCAGGTAAACTCATGTAACATCCACCACAAGTTCCATCAACAATGGGAACTATGACCGGAAATTTTCTTTCAGCCATTCTATCGTATAATCTTAGAGCTTCAGCAGGTACATCTGCCACAAGTGATTCTCTTTTCGCTTCTTCAACCTTTAGTTGAGCTTTTACTTCACTTAACTTTGTATCCCAGATTTTCAACTCTTCTTCTACGACAGCTTTTTCTCTTATTATATCAGCTTTTTGTTCAGCCACATCTTTGGCCATGACTTCAACATTGTCCATTCCGACAAGTTCTTTGTCTTCCAGATCTTTTATTTTGCTTTCCAATGCATCAATCTGGTGAGTCATTGCTTTAAATTCAGCATTAGATTTCAAAAGCATTTGCTGCTGCTTAAGTTTGACAATATGTTCTTTTATTGATTTAACTTCAACCTCAATGTTTTGAACTTCAGCCTGTGCATGTTTCAGAGCATTATCAGCCTGATTTGTCTGCCCGATATGTTCTGAAAGTCTAGACTCTTCGGAGGCTTTTTGTTTTGGTAAATCAATAGTCTGTTTTGTTAAATCTCTAATAAGTCTGTCACACTCTTGGACTTCCAGTAGTTTTTTAATTGTTTCACTCACTTTATGAGCCTCTCTAAATGTTATCTGTTAAAAAAAATTAATGTATTAGTATATTATAACAAATAAAAAAAGTCAATAGTTCAAAGTTTAGATTGCAAAAAACTTTTAATATTTGTAATATAAGAAAATAACTTAACAGGAAGGTATGAACAAGATGAGGAAAAGATTGACTATGTCGGTATTGCTGGTCACTATCTGTACTACAATTTTAGCAGCAGCACAACGAGATACCTATTATGTTGTACAACAGACTAATTTTTTAAAAGACAAGGGATATAAAGTTTATACAAAAGCTGAGTATAAAGAACTTCAGGATCAGATGAGTCTTGAAAAAAGATATTTTAGGCAAGCTATAAAGGAAGCGAAGGATAAGTGGGATGCAGAACAAGAAGAGCTTGCCAAGTCCGGTAATAAAAAGGTTTTGTTTCCGGCATCAGCAATATCACCACGAACTGTCATGCTTAAAGGTACTTACAATGACAAAGAAAAGGCAGACGAAAAATTATTTAAATTAGAGGCTTCTGAATATGAGAAGCTTTATGGTAGCGGCAAGAAAAAAAGTTTTGGGTATAAAAAACCAAAAAAATCTGAAGAAGATTTGTTGAAAGATGAACAAAAACGTCTTATGGAGGTTGCAGCAGGTAAGCAATTTCAGAAATTATATATTGACTTTATAAAAGAAAAAACCGGAAAAGAAGCACCGGTTTATATAGAACATGTTGAGTTGGAAAAAAGACATTGATTTATGAGAAAAATTTTATTTATTTGTCAGGGTTATGCACCATATTATGGAGGTGCGGAGAATGCACTAACAGCAACAGCTGAAGAAGCTGCAAAAGATACGTCTCTTGAAGTTCATGTTCTCACATCTGATATTGGGGGAAGACTTTCTCCTCTTGAAAAGTTGAATGGAGTAAATGTTCATAGAGTTTCAGCTGCTAAAAAGGATTGGAGCTGCCATACAGTAAAGGAACTGCTCTCTTTTTATTTTGCTGCTTCCAAGCAGATTGATAATCTTCAGAAAAATATTGCACCGGATTTTATTTTTGCACACTTCACAATGCCGGCAGGTTTGGTAGCACGGCGATGGTTTTTAAAGTATGCAGTGCCATATTCCGTTGTACTTCATGGATCAGATGTTCCGGGGTATCAGCCGGATCGTTTTAAACTTATACATATCCCCATGCAGATTGCAGCAAGGATGGTATGGGCAAAAGCCAAGGCTGTAGTGGCAGTTGGAAAACCTCTTAAAGAATTAGCTCATAAAACATGGAAAGGTAATATTCAAGTCATTCCAAATGGTGTTAATCTTGAAACTTTCTATCCTTTGAAGAATAAAATTATTACCGATCAGACATCACCAGTCAAGTTTGCTGTTACCGCACAGCTCATATATCGCAAAGGAATTCAATATATTATAGAATCATTAACTTTGTTGAATGAGCAACAGAGAAATGAACTCGAAATTAATATTTACGGTACAGGACCTTACAGAGCTGAACTTGAAAAGATGGTATTGTCAGCCGGAGTTGAAAATATAATTTTTTTTAGAGGACTTATTGATAAAGATGATATGTGTAAGACTTTGCAAGGGAATGATATGTTTTTAATGAGTTCGCTACAGGAGGGATTACCTCTTTCACTGCTTGAAGCAATGGCTTGCGGCTTACCGGCAATTGTTACAAGAGTAGGAGATATTGAATCTGTTTTTACAGATAAAGAAGATGGCATATTAATAGATCCGGGTTCTGCATTGGAAATCAAGGATGCTTTGGTAAATGTTTTAAACAATCGAACTCAAATAAATGCGATGCGGGAATCAGTAATAAAAAAATCCAAGTCATTTTCGTGGGATATAATATGGAATCAATACAAGGAGATTATGTGAAAATAGTATTGTTATCCTTGTCTGTTGGAGCCATGGGTCATTATGTTGCCGGAATGGCGAATCCACTTGTGGAGTGTGGGCACGATGTGGTTGTGTTTCTTGATGATCAGACTCCGGCTGACTGTTTTCATAAAGATGTTGTTCTCAAACGATGTAAGGTTCCGCAGTTTTTTAGTTTCAAAAGCTTAGTTAAAATCATATATATGCCTTTTATTGTTTTTGAAATCAAAAGTTTTGTAAAAGCATGGAATCCTGATGCTGTACATTTCAACTCTTCTCACTGGTATTTCCGTTTTCTTACTTGTCTGCACCAATATGCTCCAACATTTGTAACAATACATGATATATACGCTCACCCGGGAACATCGGAGCATATTGAGGAGTTCAAAAAGAGACCGATGATAAATAACTGTTCTTCAATTGTTGTGCATTCTGAAATTTTAAAGCAGCAGGCTTTAAAAAAATGGAAAATTTCCGATTCAGGAGTAAAGATTCTGCCATACAGTATTGTTGGACTGAACAACTGGCTTGATTATCTGGATTGCTCGGAGATGTCCGGGTATGATTCAAAAAAACTGCTTTTTTTTGGTAGAATCAGAAAGTATAAAGGTATTGATATTTTATTAAAAAGTTTTGAAGAGATAAAAAGAGAGGTTCCTGATGCTCAACTTATTATTGCCGGACAAGGTGATTTTAAAATGCCTGATAACAAAGATAATATTGTCTTAATAAACAAATTTCTTTCAGATCAGGATGCGGCAAAAATCATTTCAGAATCAGCGATTTTAGTCGCACCATATATTGAAGCAACCATAAGCACATTACCTGCAATTGCCGGAATTTTTTCAAAACCAATTATTGGTTCAGACATATACGGAATAAAAGAGTTTGTTGATAATGGTAAAACAGGTCTTCTTGTGAAGCCTAATGATGTTAAATCCCTGACGGGTGCCTGTGTGGAACTTTTGAACTCTCCAGAAAAGTCCAGAGAAATGGGCGAGCTGGCAAAGCAGGCAAGTAAAAAAATGTCTGCACCTTCTACCATAGCCAGTAATTTGGTTAATCTTTATAAATCTTGCCGATAAAATAATGTTTTATTTTTTTTGGATTCTTGGAGCGAACATAATACCTAAGGGACGAAGGTTGTAATTATCAGTCCAATTATCGCCGGTAGATCTCCAGTTGTCGGGGCCGCCATTCCATGCAAATGGTTTTGTTCCGTGAATTGAGCCGAATGTATTGAATCTGTTGCCATATAGTTTCAGCTCTAAATGATGACGACCTTTTTCAAGTCTGACCAGCTCTACTTTATAAGGTGCAGATATAATGGCTCCCATATTTTTGCCGTCACATATAACTTCAACCAACGCTCCGTTATAATAGGGGAGACTTAACACATAATCCTGAACTTCATCTGTTTCAAAGGAGTTTAAGTAACTTATGTTTCCTGTATAAAATGGCAGTTTTTTTTCAGTTATTGAACCAAAGGATAATTTGGTTGGCATTTCAACTAATTTGAGATTCTGGTTATCTATTTCAACACCAAATTCACCTAAAATATAACATCTTTCAAGTTGTGTTGAAGCTTTATAATTGACATTTATTGTCAGAATATTTTCACCTTTGCAGATTTCCGGCAGTTTCAGTGTCTTAATGGCTTCATCCGCCCAATAACCTTTAATGGTTGAGTCGGCTTGTTTGCCATTTAAGGAAATGTTCATTATTTCAGGAGTTTCAATAGCCAATTTAGGATTCTTTATATTGATATCACTTTTAAAATTGTATTTCAGTTCTACCTGTCCATATATATTATTGTCTATCGGATCTGTCCAAGGTTGTGCAATGCGTCCTATTTGTGGTTTTAATCCTAATTTATCTCTTATAATATTATCCAGTCTTAAGATTTCATTCAAACCTTCAACTTTTTCTCCGTCGATTGAGCATTTCGGAAAATCAAGCAGTAGAGCGTTGGACTCATCAAATTTCACTTTACATACTTCATTTAATCTATCAAGTGTCAATTGTTCCTGTTCGTCTGTATTTGATATTCTTGATGACAGTTTTTTCCCGCAACATTTGTCTGATTTTTCAAGCTTTAACAACATATGCTCTGTTGCATAAAAATTTGCGGAAAAAGATGTCATTTGATTTTTTATTTCTCCTTCAATAGGAAATATTTCTCCTGTTGAGGTATCCATTATGCTTATTTGCCATTCACCTTTGATAAATATTTTTCCGGTAAATCCGTAATTATAAGATGAGAAGATAACTTCACTATCTTTGTCTGTATTACATATGAAGAGCATTTTGTTGCTGGCGTCAATTGTTCTCATCTGATAAAGAAAGGTTTTTGTCTGTGTTCCATTTGAATCAAGTATGTTAACATCTCTAACATTGTCCAACTTTGAGAGTATTGACGATTTTGAGAAAGGAGCTTTTATGCACAAATCTGACAGATTTTCTAATGAGTCATCATCTTGAACATCAATCATCTTTGCAACATCACCAACAAAGATAATTCTTCCTCCTTTTTTCTGAAACTTTTTTAATCTTTCAAATGTTGTGCTTCTCATTGTCTTCATTGGAGGAACAATTAACACATCGTACTGCATTTCTCCAACTTGAAATTTGTTACTGTTGATACCGTCATTCTGGTCGTCTAGAAGTGATTCGGCAATATAATCAAAATCAACGAGTCCGAATAACAACCATTCACATAGAGTTGAAAAATAATATTCTGCTTCCTCTTTCTTCTGAGCAGTCTGATCGTTAGGTCCAAAGTCCAGCCAGAATGATTCAATTGGATGTATAACACCAACTTTCACATCAGCCTTTCCTCTAGTCATTGCTACATTTATCCTGGCAAAATGATCTTCTATATAACTATACTTTTTGTACCATGGTGACTGATAGTTTATTGATGCGGGATAGTCACGTTTTGCCTCTCCTTGCATTGATACCCATGCAAGATGCTGAACTCTGACTGTTACACCAAGTGCTGCCTGCCAATCTCCCTGGTTCTTGTGACCATTAAAATCAAAATCCCAGTTTGTAACTCCATATAGTTCACTTAGCACACCTCCGCAACCATATTGTCTGGATGCACTCTGTGCCTGTTTTGCTGTTGTATATTCTCTGTGGTCACAAAGCATGTCAATTCCAGGCAGCTGAAACGATCTGTAACTACGCATGGCATCACCAATGGCAGCTGTTTGTGAGTGCAAAGATGGTTCTTCCATCATATGACCGGTCAGTCTGATATTGTTCTCTTCGCACCAATCACCAATTGTATCTGCAAATGAACTTGCAAAAAGTTCTGCAGTATGTTCGTGAAACCTGTAACGAGCCACTGAATATTGATTGTCAGGAAGATTCCAAATAATTTCCGGAAAAGTTTCAAAGAAATCTTGATTGTATGCAGCTTTATAGCTTTCGGGAAATTCATCAGTAAATGGTTGTTTTATGACTTGTCTGTTTTTTGCAAATACTAAAGTTGATTTTCTTGGAACTTGAGGTTCATCTGTGAAAATTGCCGGAACTGTTTTGGAAAACTCGTCTCCTGCAATCTCTTTGTACTTCTCATGGGTTACTTCAATAAATCGTTCAATTGCTTTTTTACTTAGAGTATCAACATACGTCTGATTATTAAACCATGTGGATGTTGTATCTATTGCCCTATATAGATACCAGACATTTTCACCTGTTACTCCATCAGATAAAATTTTATAATCAGTAAGATAACCATTTTTATCCAATTTTATATCATATCTTTTTAGGAGTTGAATGTATTTTTCATGATCTTTTGGATCTTTATATACATTTTCATTTTGCATTGTTGCATATTGTTCATATGTATATGGCATAAAAAGTAATTGTCTTGCTCTATATTCAATATCTTTTGTTACCAATCCTCCGGCAGCCCCTGAAGGCCATCTGTCTTCATCGTAAAGCCATGCAAGCATATTTTTTTCTTTTGCATAATCAACACATGAACGAACCATGTCAGAAAATTCATCACCCAGATATTCTGTTGCTAAACCTGTTCTTGAGTGCATATGAAATCCGCCTAGCCCCATCTCTTCGAAGCAGTCAATCTGGCGAAACAGCAGATCTTTGTCAAGTTTGCAGTTCCATGCCCAGAATGGAGTGCCTCTATAGAGACTGCCGGGATTATTAAATAGTTTATTGAAATTTTGTTTTTGGTCATCAACATATAGGTTCTTCATATATTTTCCTGTTATTTAATTTTTATCTGTATTTTATAAAAATTTTGGTTGTTGAGAATACTATTAAATAACTACTAAAATTACCATAAAAAAGTCTCTAATAATATATATATTTTTTTGATACATCGGTTTTGACCATTTAAACAGTTATTGCGTACTATAAAGCAACCTACTCAAGCTCTATGCTTTTTCAATAAGCCGACTTTTGTCCTGAACTTTTTGCAGGAAAACTCAAGCAAATCCACTATAGACCTCTTTTAGCGTTCATAATAATCGATAATGTCTAGTTTTTGACTCCTTTTGAAGTATATAAGTCCTTTTATAAAAGTACTTTAAGTTTAAAAAGTTACACTTTAAATGTTATTATTAACACAACTTAAACATAGGATCGTCGCCCCGCGCACGAAGCTATAAGAGGTGTTACGCCCTCTTATGACTAATTATTTGACATGAATATATATTATAATACCTGATAATATAATGTTAAACTATTGCAAATAAACAACTTACAAGTTCGATTTTTTTAAATTAAATGTGCTATGCGATTTTTTCTTAATTTAAGAGTAGATTTTAAATTTTCATATCAAAAAAACTTGGGATTAGCTGATTTTTCCAGTGAAGGTACAAAAACAGGCAGTTTAACTGCTGTTAGTAGGTTAAATCTCCTGAATTTGGGCAAGCTCCGCCATTAGTTGTCAATTAAAGATGTTTTTTTAATAATTTGAAAGGAGAATAAATTAACTATTCTCGAATTTTTGGTTCGAC
>CAYTUX010000155.1:0-10915 GCA_964441455.1 uncultured Victivallales bacterium
GACTTTCTTTATATAGTTTTTTAACTCAAAACTATATAACAGGGGTCACTTTCATTTTCCGCACCTTTTTTTGTTAAAATTGCAGAATATTTCATAAACATCAATAATATCAGTCAGTTTGGGAGATTAAGAATAATTTGATGAGGTATAGAGATCAAGATATCTGAATTTGTAAAACAGGTTAAATTAAAAAACCATGCCCTTACGGGTAAGAGACCGGCAAGCATTTATTTCAATAATTGTTGTAGTTTTTCTAAATCTTCAATTACACCTCTAAGTTCTTCCGAATGAATATTTTGTGTATCACTATGACAAAGAGGGTTGAGGATATGCCGCCTGTCAGAGTTGAGCTTTTCTAAAATCGTTTTACTCTCTTCATTGCTTTTTGAAATTGCCTTACCAATTAAACCTGACAGGTCAAGTTCCACGCAATTGCTGTTTCTCTGTTCCTGTGGAGTCAGATAACTTTTCAGGATTTTTTCAAATCCTTTTCTTAAAAGCATTGCACAGGCATCATAATCTCTATCTGCATAGAAATGTTTAACTCGTTCTATTTCAGTTTTCCCTTTTTTGAGAATTGGCATTGGTATTTCTGTGGCATCACCAAGGTATATCTCATATTTTTTCCAGTTCATTTTACTCTTATAAATCTCATATAACTCTTTGTCGTGGGTAAAAAAGAATATTTGAAAATCTTTAAATTCATTCTTTAGAATCTCTAATAATTTCAACCGGTTACTCATATCCAAACTTATAAGCAGATCATCAAGCACCAATATTTTCAGGCTTTTTTCAGTAAGACTGTTAAGCAATTTTTTAATCGTCACCAGATATATGGAAATAGCAAGAGATGAAAGGCGAGCTTCGTTAAGAAAGGTATGGTATTTCTCAATATGATTTTCTTTGTAATCAATATTTAGGTGTACTATTGGAATTGCTTTTTCTGTTTCATCGTCAAACTCTGTCGTGGTTTCAAAAGAGACAAGCTCTATGTCGGCGTTAAAATATTTCTTCAGATATTGATTAATATCTTCGAGCAAGTCATTCTCTAATATATTCTTAAGTTCCTCAAAATATTCGGTTACATTTTTATAGTCATTAAGTTTTCCCTTTTTTGTGGGATAGTCTTTTAAAAGAGTTCTGAACATGGAATAAAGGTTGAGATTTTTTCCATTAGCATCTGCTGCATAATGAACTCTTAAAAGCTTTTTATAATCCAGCATTGGGGCAAAGATTGAAAGCCCATTTAAAAAATCAAAAGTATCTGGTATTTCTTCCAAATCCGATGTGATTGTTAATTCTGTTCCGTTGCTGAATGCAAATTCAACCGCAACCTCTTTCCCTTCTTCAGCAAAAATATTGAGATTTTTGTTAAAATCTGTAAAACTTTTTTTAGTCAAAAGTTCCAGTGCTTTATAAACAGAACTTTTACCACTTCCATTTTCGCCATAAAGAAGAATATTCTCTCCGTTTACAGGAAGCTCAAATGACTCATAAAAAAACTTATAATTTTTAAAGTTAATACTATTTATGCACACACTATCATAATAAGGAGATTTCTGTTCCTGAACGGTTAATGTCTCTAATCTTTTATCTTTCATTTTTGTCTCCTTCAATAATCTTTACTGCCTTTATGTTTCTTCGGTGGATAATACCATGAAAAACCGTGTTGTCTTTTCGGCAGAAGTTATGCAGTTTTTTAATATACTCGGTTTTAAATTCGTCAGTATCATCTTCCCTGAATGGTTTGACTGTTTCAGCAATTCTGTCTGTAATGTAGCAATCTGCTTTTTTCATCTCTTCCTCAAAATATAGATCATAAACCATACCGTCTATGACGGATTCAAAAGTTTCAGCTTCTGTGTTTAAATCGTTTTCTTTGGCAAAAAGTATGCAGTCAACAAGGATTTCAAAAGGGAGCTGTTGGGTTTTGGGAATCTTTGGAATTAGGAGATTTTCAACTGCATGTTTATTATACTGAAAGGCTGTTTTTCCTAATACTACCCCTCCACAATATTTTTTGAAATAATATAATACAATTATCGAGGAAATAACTGATAATGTATATTTCAAATTTGTTCCGATTAATATGAAACCGGTTTTGTCAATTATATGTTTATCTTCGTCATAATAAAAATAAGAACCTTGTGTTGTTTCAGGATAAACAATCTTTTCTTTCTCAAATTCCTGAAGATAAGCACAATGTCTAAGATTATAAGGTGTAACTCCTTTATCTGTCCGCTTAGAAATTTTATCCCAATAGTTATCCAAATGTTTTTTTATTGCAGGATAATCTTCAATATCAATTGGCGCAACTCTTTCTTGTTTATCATTATCAAAATATCCATTATGGCTATTTATCAGCCACTTATCGGCAAACTCCGCCTTATACCTTTTGATATCTCTACCTCGCAAAATCGGCTTGATAATCTCCGCACTTTTAGGGTCTTGGGCAATCAACTCATCTTTTTTTGCACCATCAACTATAAATGCTTCGTTATAGCCGGTTTTAATACCATAATTAATAGAAACATCCCAATCTTTGAGGGGGGTGCCGATCTTTTCTATTCTTTCCTTAACAGCATGTTCCTCTTTACTCGATATTATCCAACTCTCTTCACCAAGATTTTCCAGAATAACGCCATTCTCTTTGATATATTCAGCAACATCTGTTGCATTGGTGAAATCTTTACCAACGGTACAAGCAACAAGGTCATTTTTATTGTGATTGTTTTTTTCAAAGATCAAGATATTTGTATCCACCGTTGCACTTTCAAAGACTTTGTAACCACCAAAATCAATCAACTGCAGAGGATTTGTATGTTCTGAAAAATATTTTCTTGTAGCTTTTCCATAATTTGCCCGCATCCATTTGTTAGAAGTAATAAATGCCAGAACACCACCATTTTTTAAAAGTTGATTACCTTTTTCGTAAAAGAGCGAATAGATGTCGCCGGTTTTTGCAAAGGTCTCATACTTTTCATTCTGCAAATCTTTTTGAATCTGTTTACCTGAAAATTTTTGTATCTGTATATAAGGAGGGTTACCTATGACAACGTCAAAGCCATCTGGTTGCTCGGAGTTTAAGGAATGAGTTAAGCCATACATCCACTCACTGTCAAAAAATGAAGCAAATTGGTTCTGGTCGTAAGGGTTCCAACTGCCTAATTGGCTGGATCTTACATCATTGCCATCCTGTTGTTCTACGAGGGTTGTTATTTTGTCTCTAAGCTCACTGTCTTTCTTTCGAATCTTTATCTTATCTTTGGAATTACGTGCTCTAAAATGTTTATGCCGAACAATTTTAAGTTCTTCTTCCAAAGGGTCAATTTCTGCATTATCAAAGAGGTTAAGGTTAAGCTGTGCTTCTATTTTTTTTCTGCCAATAAGTGTATTTGCTGCAACAAATTTTGTTTCTAAATTCGGCAGAGGTTTAATATTGGTTTTCATATCCTGATCGACAATCAGCGATATGAAAAAACGAAGTTTGGAAATCTGCACTGCAATTGGCTGGATATCCACACCATATATAGCATTCTCTATTAAATAAAGTTTTCTGCCATAATCCGAAGTATTAGATTCAAATGTTTCTTCAATTTCTTTTAGTCTGCTCCGGCGTTCTTCCCGATTCCCAAGATTATATGCATCTTCAGTCTCTTTAATGGCTCTATCCTTCTGCAGCTCTTTCCATAGCATATTTTCCGGATCAAGCTTGTTTAATATAAAAGTCAGCTTATGTAATATACCCATGGGATAAGCACCGGAACCACATGCGGGATCAATAATTTTTATTTTTGATACAGCTTTGATAATTTCCTTTACTTCGGTTTGTGTAAAGGCATGTTCTTTTTCTGTATAGGCAAAAAGAATATCGAATCCTGCTTTAATATCATCCGGGGTTGTATTTTCCAGTTTATTGGAGACAATATTGGAAAGGGAAGTTTTCAGGCTTTCATCCACCATATAATCTACAATCTCTCGAGGTGTATAAAATGAACCGGTCTGTTTTCTGGCAGTTGTTTTTGTTTCCGGATTAAAGCTTGCCAACAGGTTTTCAAATACTTTGCCTAAAAGTTCCGGATCAAGGGCAATTTCTTCCTCTATAGGTGTGTTTTCGGCAATAGTGAACTTGTACTGATTAAGAATTTTCAGCAGACCTTTTATTTTGTAGTTTTTTCCTTTTGTATCAAAAGTTTCATTCAGATCAAATGATTTTTCTTCGGAAAAGAAAAGGTAGTCAGGCACGCTCAACTTATTACGTGTCTCTTCTGAAAAGCCATCGACAAGCAATTTTTCTTTCTTGTCATCGAGATTTTCAAACAACCCACCATTCAAAAAAGGTATGTCTGCAAAAAGAGCTTTCCATTTATCGGTATCTTCAACAAGATTTTCATAACGATAAACATACTGATTGCCAAAGTCTGGGTTTCTATTATTGACCCATCCCGTTTCTCTGAATTTGCGTTTATCTTTTTCTGTACTTAAAGTGGCAAAGAAAAGATTTTGCAGAATGGCTTTATAAAATATTGTCTTATCTGAATTTTCGGGGTTATTAAAATCCTTAAGAATATTTTTTAATATATCTTTTTTGAATATATCATCGGGGATAACAGATTTTTCTTTTATAAACCATATGAAAACCAGACGTGTTAAAAGCCTTATGATTGCAGTGGCATTGCGGGCGGATATGTCTTTCTCCAAGTCATCCGGAAACTCAACTTTTTTGATTGCCCAAAAATACCAGTTTGCGATGTCGCGATAAAACTTTCTATTAAGTTCAGTACTATCCAGTGTCTTCTGCCAAGCTTTCTGCAGTTCAACAAAATTGGCTACCGTATGATCTTCTTTTAATTTCTCCAGACTTAAATCATAAAGAATTTCAAGATGTGCTCTATGTGGATTTTCTATATTGATATCTTTAACCAGAGTTACTTTTTCCAGAACATCTCGGCTGGTATCTTTTTTGTGAAGTCGCCTTTTGATTATGGAAAGGGTCAGATTGTCGCCATTCTTGAAAAGTAAAAGCACCGGCATAGAAAAAGCCCGGTTTATTTGACGGGTGATATCTGATAACACAGTTCTGCTATAGTTACCTCCTTTTAATTCTACGGCAATAAAAAGATAAGAGTAGATTTCAGAATCTTCAAATTTTCCTGTGTCAAATAATGAAGCTTGACTGCTCATTTCCGTATCGGTGAGTTGAAAAAGGATTTCTATCTTTTCCCAATTTTCAGGTTTTGCCTTGGCTTTGAATCTGTCAATATCAATATTGTCGTTTTGCTCCAGATAATTTTGTTCAAATTCATGAAATGTCGGGCTGTCTAATCTGCTCTGACGTTTTGTGTTGTAACCAAGTACATTGAACAAATCTAAGGAATTGTTGAAAATATCTTTAGTTTCAAACTTGGATATGGCATTGGATATTTTTTTTAGTATTTCTTTCTTTTCTTTCATATTCTACCTTATAATTAACCAGGTAATTAGCTCAAACAGCTCACCTCTGTTTTTAGATTCTGGTTTAGTCGACAATAGTTGTGCATCTCTGCTGTTTGTCATCCTTATACTTGCCCGCTTTTTAAATACTCTGCTAATTTCTCCAACAGCTGTTTTTAACAGATTGTTGTATGCACTCATATCATTACCATTATCAGTCTTTTTATTAAATATATCGCAAAGTTTGTCATAAGGCATCTCTTTGCCAACAGATAGCAGTCGAAATATCTCCAATATCTGTTTTGGGTGGGTATAATTAAATCTTACAGTGCTGTCATCACGAACATAAACAAGAAAGTAAGGATTAAGAGGGTTGACGGTTGCTGCACCTTCAATATCTTCTTTTTGTTTTAAACAATATATTACTCCAGGTCTGATTATCTCTTTTGCCGTATCACTTATATTTTGATATTTACCCATCTTTGCGTATTCTCCATTAGGAGATGGCACAACAGCATATAGACCAAAAGGTGAATCTTCTAATTTTTGCCGGTTTTTCTCTATATAGTTTAAAAGTTCAATTCTAAAATCATCAAGAGTAAATTCACTAAGAGAGATATTCTCATCCAACTCTTCCAAATCCAAAACCTCTTTTTTTAACTTTTTAAGCTGACGATTTCTAAACTTAAGGTCTTCTTCAATCAAATCATGCAGCTGTTCGGCATCCAATAAGTTTTCCTCACCTGTTGCTGCAATATCTACAAGAGCCATTCTTGCTTCGACACGATCTTTAAGATTGATATAATTATTGAGGTCATCAGTAGGCCAAAAGTTCATTAGCTGTATTCTGCTGTTTTTGCTGCCTAATCTATCAATTCTTCCAAAGCGTTGAATGATTCGAACTGGATTCCAGTGTATATCATAATTTACAAGATAGTCACAATCCTGAAGATTTTGTCCTTCGGATATACAATCGGTGGCAACGAGTATATCAATTTGAGCATCTTGAGGCATTGATTTTATTTTATCTCTATTTTTTGAGATAGGTGAAAAATTGGTAAGAATGTTATTGAATTCGGTTTTCCCAAGTGTGGTTTTATTTGTTCCAGTACCTGTAACAAGAGCGATATTCAGTTTTAGCTCCTTTTGTGCAAAATCAAGCAAATTGGAGTGCAGATATTCAGCCGTGTCTGAAAATGCAGTGAAGATAACAACTTTTTTGTTTTTGTTATTAATTGGATTTTGAACCTTCTCTTTTATGATAGCTTTAAGCTCTGCCAGTTTTTTGTCTCTTTCAGGGGTAACGGATAGTGCAACACTTCTAAGAGTAATAAGAGCATCTTTATCACTTTTCAAGTCCTCTTTCCATAAATTCAAATCAAGGTGATTCAGATCGTATTTCAGCTTTTCCCCAACGGAGTTAGCTTCATTAAGTTCTTCATCTTCGTTGTCGTCTGCTTCAGGTATATCGAACTCATTATTTGATTGTGGATTTTTTTCAAACTCTTCTATTCTGTTAACAAGAGTGTTAATCTTATCAATTGTTCGTCCCATTGAAATTTCAAAAGATTTAATAGAACTTTCCAAACGCTTGAGGAAATTAATTTTCATCATTCCAATCAAGTAATGTTCTCGATTTTCTTGAGTAAAGGCAGTTACTTTGAGTTCACCTGCAAGTTTTGCATAGTATTCCTTGTATTCATCGTCCACATAAGCCGCAGGGTTAAATAAAGAGAGCTTATAAGTAATTATTTCTTTATTGATTTTATCGTAGGATGGAAATTCATTTTTAATATCGATTTCCGGTGCTTTGGATATAACAGGTAGTCTTTTTGGGAAATCACCTATTCTTTTCATTTCTTCTTTGTAATAAGTTTCAATGTGTTTACGAGAACGGGCAATAGTTAATTCATCAAGAAGCTTAAAAAATGACGAATCAAGTTTTTCAAGCAGATCTTTCACATTTCTTCTCTTATTTTTTTTAGGGTCTGCCCAATGAGTGAATATTGTTTGAGCATTTTTCATTGTCTGTGCTAAATTTTTAATACCCGTATCTTCTTTAAAAGCATCTTCCCTACCACCTGAAATGAAATAAAACTGATTTCTCAAATCCTTCAAATTGTTATTAACCGGTGTTGCGGAAAGCATAAGAACTTTTGTATTAACACCTGTATTAAGAATATCATCAAGCAATTTAGCATAGCGACTTTTCTTGATTATATTTCCATCTTCGTCTTTTCTACCCTTTGTATTATTTCTGAAATTATGAGATTCATCAATAACTATCAGGTCGTAATTCCCCCAATTCAATGTTTCTAAATCAATATTCCCAATGGTTTTACCACTTTCTCTGCTTAAATCAGTATGACTAAGAACCGTGTACCCTAAGCGATCATCAAGAAGTGGATTTAAAAGACTATTGTTTTGTGCCTGATACATTGTCCAATTGTCACTAAGCTTTTTAGGACAAAGAACAAGTATTTTATAATTAAGTAATTCAAAGTATTTAATTACCGCAAGAGCCTCAAATGTTTTGCCTAATCCAACACTATCGGCAATAATACATCCATTATGCTTCTGAATTTTATTTATACTTCCTTTTACTGCATCTTTTTGAAAAGAGTAGAGCATATTCCAAACTTTTGTTTCAAAAAATCCAATATTCTCATTTAATAGTCCGCTTTGATTTTGTTCAGATAAAAATTTATCAAAGAGATGGTAAAGCGTTTTAAAGTAGATAAATTCAGGTTCGTTTTCCACATATAGTTGTTCTATATATTTTATTACTTCATCCCTTACATCTTCCACAAGACCTGTATTATCTGTCCAGATTTCATCAAACCAATTTTTCAAATCAGTTCTGTCTCTATCATCTGTAATTTCCATATTAAGTTCAATATTTGGGCTTCCACCAAGCCCCAAACCATTTACAGTAAAGTTGGAACTACCAAGTATTGCTTTTTGAACTCCACTTTTATTTTGTATATGGTACATTTTCCCATGCAGAAAACTAGGTTTTATCATTGATTTTATTTCCACCTTATCCTCAATCCATTGTGCACATTCTTTGGCGATCGATTTTTGTTTAAGGCGATTTTCAATTGGTATAATTAAATTATCATCTTCAATTTTAAACTGTTTTTTATCATTTTTTTCCGGATCAACTGATTTAATAAATGTAGGTTCTCCAAAAAGGAAGTCAAGACTTTCTATATTACTCAATTTATCTTTTAGTTTATTGAAGGCGTAAATTGTAAAATATGCAGAGACGATTGACAGTTTACTTCCCGAGTCAATTTCATTTTCTAAAAACCCACCTATACTTCCTCTTTTGCGATTATCTTTAATTGAAGAAGGTATATTGTTTTGTTCTTTTTTCAAAGTCATCCTTTTTTACTTTTTTTCACATACACAGATGTAGTGGCTTTTAAATCATCACCCCGAAGAAAATTGATATTGTCTATTATTTCCATGAGTTATATAGTTTGTGCTAAAATAAATTACCCTGGAATCTTACATCTTTTTTATTGCCTTTTCAATTAAAAACAGAATGTTTTTACTTTATTATATTGATATCTCCTTGATGTTCCTCCGAGCCATATGGCTTTGTATTGGAAAACAAGTATGCAAAGGTCTTAAAACAAGAAAAATTAACGCCATAAAAACACATTGGAGGCTTGCGTTTGTTATTGAATATGAGTATAATTCAAGGTAATATTTTTATAACTAAAATCAGGAAACAGCAAAAAATGAACGAAAACAGACCTAATATATTGTTTATCATGTCAGACGACCACGCTGCACATGCACTAAGCTGCTACGGCAGTAAAATTAATCAGACACCTAACCTGGATAGAATCGCAAATGAAGGAGCTTTATTTAAAAACTGCTTCTGTACAAACTCAATCTGCGAACCAAGCCGTGCGGGTATTCTTTGCGGAACATATAACCATATAAACGGGGTAACAACAATTGGCGCCCATATTGACAATACGTTGCCAAATGTTGCAAAAGAGCTGCAGGCTGATGGCTATCAGACAGCAATCTTCGGAAAATGGCATCTTGGTGAAGCAAAGGAAAACTTTCCGACGGGTTTTGACGAATGGTGTATTCTTCAGGGACAAGGTCCGTACTTTGACCCGGAAATGGTTCATAATGGAACAAAAGAACAGTTTACCGGTTATACAACTGATATTATAACAGATATGACTCTGGACTACCTAAAAGAACGAGATCAGAATAAACCTTTCTTTATTAAGTATCATCACAAAGCTCCTCACAGAAACTGGCTTCCGGATGATAAACATAAAGATATGTACAAAGATGTTGAGATCCCATTGCCGGAAACTCTTTTTGATGATTACTCAAACAGATCAAATGCGGCAAAAGAGGCAAAGATGCGTATAACAACAAACATGAATTACAGTGATATCAAGGTTGTGCCACCAAAAGATATTGACAATAAATCTCAACTAACGCATGGCGGATACGCTATACCTCATCCTGATGACCTTACCGGATTCTATCTTATTCCTGAAGAGACAGGAGAAAAAGTTTACTTTAAAAATCATGAAGAACTCATCAATTTCAAATATCAGCGTTACATCAAAGATTATCTGCGCTGTATAGCATCCGTTGATGACAATGTGGGCAGAGTACTTGATTATCTGCAAGCCGAGGGAATCCTTGATAATACAGTTGTTATATATACAAGTGATCAGGGTTTCTTCTTAGGAGATCACGGCTGGTATGACAAACGTTTTATGTACGAAGAATCATTAAGAATGCCTTTCATTGTACGTTATCCAAAGGAGATAAAGGCCGGTACGGTAATTGATGAAATTATTACAAATATCGACATACCGGCAACATTTGTTGATTGGGCTGGAATGAAAAAACCTGAATACTTCCAGGGATATTCCTTCAGACCGCTGCTTGACGGAACTGTACCTGAAGGCTGGCAGCAGTCTATGTACTACCGTTACTGGATGCACCTTTCGGATCATTATGTATCTGCTCACTACGGTGTAAGAACAAAACGCTATAAACTGATCTATTATTATGGCGAAGCTCTTAATCAACCTTCTACCATAGATGAATCTAAACAACCGGAATGGGAATTTTTTGATCTTGAAAAGGATCCGAAGGAATTATACAATGCTTATAATAAACTTGAGTATGCAGAAACAATAAAAGAACTAAAAGACGAACTTCACCGACTTCAGGCTGAACTTAAAGATACTCCCGTCGATGAAATCGACTAAAGGTACTGTCACAAGTTTTATGAAACCACCCATCCCACCACGCCGTCATTTGCTTTTAATAAAGCAAATAACAGCGTGGTGACCTCCTCCCGCGGTGCGGGACTAGCGGAGCTAGCCGAGGAGGAGCTGTTGGCATAACCAATAGATATAAGAATGCGCTACACTGCTCCCCTTGCTAAGGGGAGCTGTCGAGCGTAGCGAGACTGAGGGGTGATAAA
>CAYTUX010000156.1:0-24582 GCA_964441455.1 uncultured Victivallales bacterium
TTTTGTATTCGGAATCCATCCAGGAAGTTCCATCAACACATCTCTGAAACGTGTGATAGATGCTTCTCCCATCAACCTTAACTCTAGGCATAGCCATAGCATTTTCCTACCATATTTATGTGTTAATTTACAAAACAGTACAAGTTTATTAAAAAATTATTAATTTTACAATAATTATTTTTTTGCCCTGTCCTAAATATTTCTTTATTTAGTTAATATAAAGTGAAATAACTTAATATTGAATGATGCTGTTACCAATTGTTTCTCTGAGAATTGAATTGAGAGGGACAGAATCGTCTGAGGCAACAAAAAAGTTATCAAGGAAATTTAATAACCTCAGAGCTTCACCATAAAATTCAGAATTTGGTTTAACAGTTCTCAACAATGGAACCGCAAAGCTTTTTAAAACACTTAATTCATAATCAAGAGATGAGTTAAACATAACATTCGCCTCTTCCTGGAAAGGATATATCCATTTTTTTTCACCTCTTTTAACACTAGCCCATATTTCAAAAGTTTTAATAGGCGGATAATTTCTAAAGTTATTATCTCGCACCATTCTTCTAATCAATCTATTATCAGTAGTCGAAATTCTATTATTATTATCCAAATTAATTTGAGTTAGTGGCGATATATATATTTTATATATAGATTTGCTGTCAAGTGATTCTGTCAAACCAGGATTTAAGCCATGAATTCCCTCAATAATCACAATCTGATCATTATTAAGTTTTAGCTTATTCCCTCTATATTCTCTTGACTTTGTATTGAAGTTAAAAACAGGTATTTCCACTTCGTTTCCACTACATACTTCACTGATATGTTCATTAAAGAGAGGCAAGTCAACGGCCTCAAGGTGCTCATAATCGGGTTTTCCATCGAAGCCAACAGGATTTCTTTCTTCACCAACAAAGTAATTGTCTGTTGACATAGTAAAAGCAGTTATCCCAAGAGCATGAAGATGTGTTTTAAGCCTTGTTGCAAAAGTTGTTTTACCGGACGAAGAAGGACCTGCAATAGTTACAAATCGAATTAAATTGCTTTTTTTAGCAATCTTATATGCAATATTTGAAAGTTGCTGTTCATGAAAAGCCTCACATGTCAAAACAAAATCTATAAACTTTTTGTCCTGTACAATCTTATTTAGATCGCCAACATTTGAAACGTGAATAGTTTTCCCCCACTTCGCTCTTTTGTCAAAAACCTTAAATAGCTTAGGTTGTTTTTTTATTTGCGGTAAAATATTATGATTTTGTCTAAGAGGTATTGATATAAGAAACCCTGAAGCTTTTTTATATAATTTAAAGAGATGAATAACTCCCATATTAATAGCAATTGGATAGTGAGCCAGGTCAAGATATCTGCCGCTATTATATGTTTTAAAATATGCCATATTTCTAAATTCAAGCAAATTAAGTTTATCATTCAAACCCAACTCTCTTAATTTCTCAAGTCCTGATGTATATGCAACACACTCTGAAACTATTGGTTCATTATTCTTAATAAAAAAATTTACTTTTTGATAAATTGACTTCACATCATCATTAGACAGGGCAATACTATTGCCATCTTTATCAAAGCATCGTGCGTATAAACTGCCGCCGGCAGCAGAGTGCTCAATTCTAAATTTATAATCAGGGAAAATTTCGAAGACAGCACGAGATACCGCAAAATTAACAGTATTTGAATAAATTCTCCATCCGTGATGGGAACTCATAGAAAGCCATTTGATATTACAATTTCCAACAATTTCATAATCAAGAGATTTCGGTTCATTATTAACCAGGCCTGCAATAACAGGTAATTCATCAACAAAAGGATTATCAGGTAATATATCACTTAAATGTGTATATTTTTTTACGATTTTAGAAGAACCATCATCAAATTTTACATTAATATCAACCATAATCCTATTTTCTATATTTTTTTTATACATCAAATACTCTGTTAACGTTTCACCATTTTTTACTCAGCGAGGGCTAATTGTTGAAGATGCTCCAACAAGAGTAAGATTTTGCTATTAATAATGTTTTAAAGTCTGCAGGTATTTTTATTTTATAATCTAAAAAATATCTTATAGTATTAAAAAACTAACAAATAATATAAAACACATAAGCATAATGACATATCAGGACGGATTTTGTCCAGCATTTCCTAAATTTTATTTGAAAAGCTTAGAAAAAATACCAACAAACACTTATAAATTTAGATAAAATTTCTAAAACAAATTGCTATAGTTTATTACTTTCTCTGATCCAGCTCTTCCCATCGTTCAAATGAAGCGTCAATGATGTTTGGGAGTTTTGTTGCACGTTCAGTTTTCTGTTTTATAACATACGGATCTTTTTTAAAGAAGTCAGGATCAGCAAGCAGTATTTGCAATTTTTCCAGCTCCATCTCATATTCCATAATAAGATCAGGCAGTTTATTCCACTCTTCGCGCTCCTTGTTTGAAAGCTTCTTATTGACACCCCTCTGCTCAACAACCTTGAGGGGCTTGCTTTTTTTTAGTTCCTGATTATTCTTTTGAACAAAAAACTGCCAATCTGAATATCCGCCAACATATTCATTAACTTCACCATTTTCAAAAACAATGGTTTTAGTGCATATATTGTCTAAAAACATTCTATCATGACTTACAACAAGAATTGTCCCCTGATACTCAAGAAGTCTCATCTCAAGCAGTTCGAGAGTTTCTGCATCAAGGTCATTAGTAGGTTCATCAAGAACAAGAACATTGGATGCTTCAACAAATAACTTTGCAAGTAACAGACGGTTTCGCTCCCCTCCGGAAAGACAATATACCGGCTGTTTTGATCGTTCAGGACTAAAAAGAAAGTCTTCCAGATATGATATAACATGTCGAGGTTTACCGGCAACATTTACGGTATCTCCACCATCTGCCAGATTTTCAAAAACAGTCTCCTTTTCATTAAGCTCGTGACGATGCTGATCAAAGTATGCAATTTCCAGTTTTGAACCATGCTTGACAGTGCCGGACTGAGGCTGCAATTTTCCAAGAAGTATATTTAGAAGAGTTGTCTTACCGCAACCATTATCCCCTATTATGCCGATTTTATCTCCACGTATTATTGAAGTTGAAAAATCTGAAAGAATATTAAGATTGTCATACGAGAAGAATACATTTTTCGCTGTAATAACTTTTCGACCTGAGGTTTGAGCATCATGGATGCGAATGTTAGCCTCACCCTGCTGTTCTCTTCTGGCACGTCTGTCGTCCCTAAGCTTTTCAAGGGCACGTACACGCCCTTCGTTGCGAGTACGACGAGCTTTGATGCCTTGACGTATCCATGCCTCTTCTTTCGCCAGTTTCTTGTCAAATTGAGCCCACTGCTCCATCTCTCCATCAATAAGCTGCTTTTTGCGTTTTAGGTATGTTGGATAGTCACACTCCCAACTCGTGAGATTCCCGCGATCCAATTCAAGAATACGAGTTGCAATATTCTGTAGAAAACTTCTATCATGAGTAACAAAAAGTATACTGCCATTAAATCTGGACAGAAAATTTTCGAGCCATTTTATGCTATCAATATCAAGATGATTTGTGGGTTCATCAAGAATAAGAAGATCAGGATCACATGCCAACGCCTTCCCTAAAAGAGTTCTACGTTTTTGACCACCTGAGAGTTCACTAAAATGCTGTTCCGGTTCAAGCATTAAGAGTGTACATAATCTTTCAACATGATGCTCTTTATCAGCATCTGCGGATCTTAAACCATTTTTGATTATTTCAGCAACAGTAGACTCGTCGTAATCCGCCGGTACATTTTGAGGCAGATATGATACAATCAGAGATGCTGCACGAAGAATCCTGCCGCTATTAGGAGAAAATTCATTGTTGAGTATTTTAAGAAGAGTTGACTTGCCCTCACCATTACGTCCAAGCAGACCAACCCTCTCATTTTTGCCAATAATCAGACTAATATTATCAAGTAATATTGGTCCTCCAAAAGACATTGATAAATTTTGACAATTAATTAAAGACATTTTTCTCTTTGGACGTACTGTTTAATAAGTATTACGCAATACATTGTTTGTAATTAATCCATCAGCTCTTCCGGAGGCATTGAGCACTTCAGTTCACAATTCATATACTTTTCAATCTCAGGAATTATGAATGATTCATCTTCACATGCAAATGAAACTGCCTGACCTTTCTCACCTGCTCTACCTGTTCGACCAATTCTATGAACATAGTCATCTGCATCATAAGGTAGTTCAAAGTTTACTACATGAGTAATTTCATCAACATGAATTCCGCGTCCTGCAACATCGGTTGCAATAATAACATTTATATCTCCGGATTTAAACCGATTGAGTACTGATATACGCTTCTTCTGTGGCACATCGCCTGATAAAAGTTCATTTTTAATACCTGCTCTTGACAATTTTTCAGAGAGTTTTCTAGTAGTGCTCTTTCTATTGGCAAAAACTAATGTTTTTGTGCATTTATCGGTTGCCAACAGTTTTTTAAGTATTCCAAATTTTTGATCCGAAGTAACCAGATATATCTGCTGGTCAATATTATCTACCACCAGGTCATCCTCTTTATCTTCGATAACCACCTGTTCTCTCATCCATTGTGATGCAAGATTAATTATATCTTTTGTAAGAGTAGCACTAAATAACATAGTCTGACGTTTATCTTTATGTGGTGTCTTATAAATAATTTTTTTGATATCCTGAATGAATCCCATATCAAGCATTCTATCTGCTTCATCAATAATCAAAATTTCAACTTGGCTTAGATCAATATCTCTGCTTCTAGAAAATCCAAGTAGACGACCGGGAGTTGCCGCAACTATGTCAACAACTCTAGTTCTAAGAAAATTCTGCTGTTTCTTCAGATCCATACCGCCATATACCGCAAAAGATGTAAAAGGCATATATTTGCCAAGTGTCTGTGAATCTTTGCAGATCTGAATGCATAGTTCTCTTGTAGGAGCAAGGATTAAAGCTCGTGGTTGACCTTTTGCTCTTTGCCCGTCCAATCTTTTTCTCCAAAGCAGAGTCTGAATTGTTAATAAAAATGCAGCCGTTTTGCCAGTTCCTGTAAGAGCTTTTGCACAAACATCTTTTCCATCAAGTGCCGGAGGAAGAGCCATTGCCTGAATTGGAGTGCAATATTGAAAATCATTATCAGCAATACCATTCATAAGGCGTAATGGGAAATCAAAGTCATGAAACCTTACTTCACCCTCTTTTGGTTCAACAACATAGTTGTCAAGCGTCCATGTATAGGGTTTTTCAGACTCTTTAGGTTTTCCGGAATCTCCATCTTTTCTAGGTTTCCTAGGCTCTTTAGCTTTCCTAGCCCCCTTAGGTTCTTTTGCCTTTCTAGGCTCTTTAGATTTCCTAGCGTCTTTAGGTTCTTTAGCTTTTCTAGCGTCTTTAGGTTTTTTAGTCTTACCAGACTCTTTAGCTTTTCTAGCGTCTTTAGCCTTTCTAGGCTCTCTTGCTTCTTTAGCCTCTTTTACAGACTTTGGTTTTTGCTTATTGGCTTGATCTGATGATTGATTATTATTATCAACTTTTACTTCAGATCTTTTTTTGTTATTAAAGGATCTCTTAGAAGATGGTTTTGTGTTACCTCTATTCTTATTATTACCATTATTGTTTTTTTCATTATCATTGACAGCTTTAATCTCAACTGCCTGACCCGCTCTTTTTTTCTGAAAAGCAGGTATCACTATTTTGTTCTTATCCTTAGATTTAGTTCCGGATTTTTTGGATGTTCCAGGTTCCCATACTTCTGTTTCTTTAACTTGTATGTAACTGTCACTATTTTTTATTCGCTCTTTTCTAGTTGCATGCTTAACAGGAGCCATTGATTTGTTTTCACCGGTTTCATCTTTTTTTGATAAGATTTTACCAAAAAACTTTTTAATCATTTTATTTTCCTAATTTTAAAATACAGGCAATTATTTCAACCTATATAACAAATCAAATTTTTAATTAATGAATTAATTTGATTTGAACGGACTGTCATTACCCAACACGTTATTATATTTTATCAACGGGCAATGAGATTTCCATATTTATTAATTATCCGGAATTAATATACATCCAAATAATTTTTATTATTGTGATTTACTCCATAATCATTATTAATGGAGATTCTAAAACTGTATACATATCTTTTAATGTATATCAGCAAATATTTTATTACTCTGCAAACAAGTTATTTTGTACAACTATTATAACAATGGATTTTTTTACAAAAAAAAAGACCGTGAGATAATAGATATCCACAGCCTCTCTTTTGAAATATCTGCAAAGCAAACTTTTTCCAATTATCGTTTTGAGAACTGGAATCTTTTTCTTGCACCAGGTTGCCCCGGTTTCTTTCTTTCCTTCATTCTAGCATCACGTGTTAAACAACCACTGTTTTTTAACACATCCTTGAATGATGGATCTGCAACAACCAGAGCCCTTGCAACAGCATGACGCAAAGCGCCAGCTTGACCTGAGATACCACCACCACTAAGGCTACCTATGATATCGTATTTGTCCATTGCATTTGTCAACTCTAAAGGTTGCTCAATATATTTTCTTAAAGCTTCACTTGGGAAGTAATCTCCCATTCCGCGATTGTTAACTTTCCAATCACCAGAACCCGCTTTAATTCTTACTCTTGCTACAGATGTCTTACGACGACCTGTTGCATAATATTCAACTGTTTTTTCAGCCACTTTAATTCTCCAAATATGTTGTTAACTATAGAACAGTTACTTTTTGTGCTGTATGTGGATGTTTAGAACCTTCATAAACTTTTAATCTTGTGATTATTTTTCTGCTTAGGTTGTTTTTCGGCAACATTCCTTTAACAGCAAGTCTAATTATATCCTCAGGATGACGTGCTCGTAACTCCTTAGCAGGCAATTCCTTCAAACCGCCTCTCCAACCAGTATATGTTATGTATTTCTTCTTCTCTTCTTTGTTTCCTGTAAACTTTACTTTCTCAGCATTAATTACAATAACAAAGTCACCCGTATCTACATGAGGTGTATATGTAGGCTTATTCCTACCTCGCAAAATATTTGCAATTTCAACAGCAATACGACCAACAGTCTTGTCCTCGCAATCTACAAGGAACCACTGACGTTCAATATCTGCTTCTTTTGGCATAAATGTTTTCATTATTTTCGAAACCCTTTTCTATTCCTTATCCAAATTAAAAGAGTGCGTAAGTTACCGAATACTCAACAATTTGTCAACATATTATTTGATATTTTATGACTTTTCTTTACTGAAGCGATTTAAACATCAAACAATATACCTACAAATCACATCTCAATTTTGTATATATATCCAGGAAATAAAATTATTTATCAGTTATTTTAAAGGAGCATGGCTCCCTATATCTTGTGTTCTAAGTTTTTTCAAATCCGGATCAGCCCAAGCTTCTTCTGAAAATGTCCGTTTTTTGTCCATCTTTTTTCGACTACTGCGAATACCGGAGTCTTTCTCGTCAGCCACAGGACTTTTTGACCAACCGGAAGGCCATTCACCCTGAACAGATATTGAACCTTTGCGTCGAGCAGTCTCGTACGCAATATCGTCCGGGGTGTCTAAAACATATGGAGTCAGAAAGACAATTAACTCCTTTTTGCTTGTTGAATCTTGAGTGAAATTAAATAGACGACCTAACAACGGAATATCGCCGAGTAAAGGAATCTTTGTTCTGCTGCGCTGTTTTGTATTGCTCACAAGACCGCCAAACACAATAGTCTCACCATTTCGTACAGCAATTGCAGCATCCATTGATCTTTCACTTGAAATAATACCGCCGCTTTGCGGTTCTCCTGTGGAACCCGGCGAACTCATAATCTGCGAAATTTCAAGCATCACAACTTTATTTGTGTTAATTTTAGGAGTAACCTCAAGTGTCAAACCAACATCCATCTTGTCAAAATTTTGAATATCTCCACCTTCGCTGGAGCTTCTGTATGTAGTACTTCCAATAACATAAATCTTATCAGTACTTGTGATTTTTGCAGTTGTATTATCAGTAGTTAAGATAACGGGCGAGGAGACTATTTTTGACTGATTATCAGTTGAGACCATCTTTATAACAGCATCAAGATTAATTCCAAAGAAACTAAGATAATATGTCAAACCTTTTGTTGATGAAGGAGTCAGAATACTTGCATCAGCAGGATCGTTAAATCCTCCACCGCCTGCACCACTGAAAGCCAATATAGGGTCTTTTGTTCCGGACGCTGCCTTATCATAAGTAATCATCGAATTCTGTATCCAGTCAATACCTGTCTGCAAATCATCACCCAATGAGACTTCAACAATAACAGATTCAATCAAAACCTGCGAAAGCATCATATCCATATCTGTAATAATTCCCTCTAGTGTAACCTGGTCTGAACGGCTGGCCATAAGAATCAAAGAGTTAGTTCTTTCATCTGACAAAATTTTGATGTTATCCTTAGACAACTCACCGACTTTTGACTTTGTTGATTGCCCGGCAGATGGTATATTCTCTTCTTTAGTTCTTATAACTTCTGTTAATTTTTTTGCAGCCGATCCATCACCCGGATCATCTTTAACAGACTTGACCTCATCATCTTCACTTGCGGCACCAATCAAATCATTCAACATATCTGCAACAGTTTTGGCTTCAGCATATTCAAGTCTTCTAACCTTAACAATCACATCGGGAGCGGTCTCTATGTCCAAAACATTAATAATATCATCAAAAAACTTCATATTTTCAGGGCGAGTAATAATAATAAGTTTATTTGTCCGGTCATCTGCAATAACATTAACACTGCCTTTAATAACACCCTTCTGTGCCTGAGCAATAAGCTCAACAGGAATATTGTTATCTGTAACAGCTGTGCTTTTAGCAGATCTCACAACACCGGGAAGTGTTCTTCTCTGGACAACCCCCGGAGAACCGGAGTCTTTTGTGGTTGAAATCTTTTGAGAACTCTGCTGTTCTTTTTGAAAATCAGCAACCATTGCATCAATAGTTTTCTTTATATCAGAAGCTTTTGCATAAAGAACTGTTCTAGTATATGGTTCTTCACGTCTTTCAACCGGTGTATCAATGTAGCTGATAATCTGCATAATACGATTAACATTTGCGGCGTTATCCATTACCAGAATACTATTTGTCTTCTCAATCAGAAAAATTATGCCATATGTATTTTTAATACCTTCAACAATTTTCTGTGCATCAGACACCGCAATATGTTTTAAAGGTATAATCTGAGTAACCATTTCATCATTCTCTGAAAATGGTTTTTCAGGAAGATTTTCTCTAATCTCCGGTGCTGTATTCAGAAGATTCTTAACCGGAACAACCTTTACAAAATTGTCGCCGGTTTTCATAAGCCCGACGCCATTCATGGTCAAAACAGCTTCAATGGCCTGCAAATACTCATCATAAGACAAAGGAACTTGACTTTTAAGTGTAATATTAACCTTTGGCAGTCCCGGAGCCATTAGTAAAGTAAGACCGGTCACCAAACTATAATCTTCTAGAATCAATTCCAAAGGAGCACTGTTAAATTTCAAATTTCTGGAAAAAACTACATTTTCCTCTTCGCCACCCGGCTTGGAAGAAGAAACAGGTATTTGTGCACACAAAGACGAGACAAACAATATCAAACAGTTAAAAACTATCAAAATTTTCTTACTTAACATAATTATTCCTTATTAACTTATTGGTTCTGTCAAAAGTTTTGCACTTTTAACAGCCCTATTTTGTTTAAAATCAATGGGATACAGACAATTTAGTCTTATCCCCCCTGTGTAACACCCTGAAAGGGCAAACTATACAAGCCCAGGGCACCGTTCTGGGGTCTTTAACGTTATACGCCTTCGCCCTGTAATGGCAGCTTAACCCTATATTTATTAAGCTGCCCTTACAGGGCGTTTTTATATCCAATTTTTGACAGAACCAACTTATTTTTAAATTTTATATAATCAATCATTCTTATCGGCTTTTTTTCTAGTGTAAGCACAATATAAAAGAAAGCGTCCATTTAAATTAGATTTAGGTTTAGGTTTAATACTCAACTGACGTATGTCCATCATACCACCCTCACTTTGAAGATCAAATAAAAAGTTTACAAGTGAATCTAAATCTCCTGCCCATTGTCTACACTCAATTGGTAATTCATAAATACTTCCAGTCTTAGTTTCTTTTCCGGCCTGGCGCCTTGTAATATCTAAATTGTTTTTGCTGGCAATGCTATCCATAACAGACATCCAATAAACATCCATCTCTTTGTTCTCTGCATAAGCAGGCAATAATGAACTCACTTTTTTCAAACGAGCTGTAACATAATCCTTCTGGGCAATCATTTGATTATATGACCCTATTGATTGCTTTAAATTAACTTCCTCTTCAACAAGTTTCTTCCATGTATCAATCTTCGGTTGTAAAAAAAAATATGAAATAGCAAAAATGACCAAAGTAACAGTCACAAAACTCATTGTAAGTTCTCGTGGTGATATTTTCATTATTCTAATCCTCCATCATTTTTTTCATAGAGATCCAAAGTTACATCAAAAATCTCTTTTTTCTTCCTCCTGTCAGTCTGAGGTCCCTGAAGATCCACATCAACAAAAAGATTTGAACTATCCAATTTATCCTTAAATTCATAAACCATATTTACATTATCAGCCATTCCTGCAACTCTTACTCCATCTGTCTTCTTATATGAAAACGCTGTCAATTCAACTCCCTCCGGCAACAATTCGCTGATCTCACGTAGACATTCAAGAGAAGAAATCCTGTTATCAACATATCTTTCCATTTCTGTAGCCCGTCGCCCTACGGACATAACAAGCTCGGCTTGTGGTTCAAGTTTAGCGTTAAATGCACGTAATTGATTTACTCTTTTACTCTGATAACTAAACCCTAATATAAAACCAACAATAATAAATAGCCAAATGAAAAAAACAATCAATCCTGCATATATAAACTGGTTTCGCAACTTCAAATCATTCTTTTCTGCTATCCATATATCAGGAGTAATATCCATAAATGATTTGTCAACCCCGATAGTTCTCTCTACAACAGCCTTAGATAAATCTCCAAAATCGGAAATATTAAATGTGTTTCCTTTATAAAGATCAGAACCGGCCAGTTTGGTATAGACAGCTGCATTTATATCAGCTGGATCAAAAATATAAGTGACCTCAGGAATTAACTCAATAGCACCCTGCTCAAGTTCAAAAGAGAGAATTAACTGACTCAACTCTGTCAGAATTTCATCCTCAAGATTATCTTTACGATCATCAATTATACGCTTTAAAGAACGTACCGCCACAAGACTGCCATTTTGAAAAAGCAGAACTTCAGGAAATTCTTTATCAATGAAAACAAAAAGCTGACGACCATGCTGATGAAGTTCAACCTTGGACTTTATCAGTTTAAACCAACCAAGACAGGAAACTTCAATTCTTTGTAAATCAGCCTTGCAAAACTTCAGATCAGGTTTAATAGCCTCTAACAAATCAATAGGAATAATAGCAATTACTACAAGTAGTTTATCTGAAACTTGATCAACTACCTCATATCCAAAATATGTCTTCTCCATTGGATATGGTGAGATTCTGTCAACCTGAAGCGTAACCATTCCATCAAGCTCATCATCGTCTTCAACAATCGGAAAAGGTAAAACAACAATCATGGCATGCTCAGAAGATACTGACAAAATACAGTCCCCCGAAATACCATCAAATAAAGTGTTTTCTTCATCCAACACCTTACTTTGTGTTGACTCAACTTCGAAAACATCTTTGTTCTTGTCAGCGACTGACCACTCACAAAATTCTTTGTTATAAACCAAACCTATTAGCTTTGTTGACATTTAAACCTTCTGAAAAATTTTTTTTTGCACTTAACAAAGTATATAAACAAAAATATAGAAAAATTACAAGAACATAAAACTTGCAATATTACTTTTTTTTCGGTTCATGATATATGCATGGGGTTTAATTAATGAAATCAATGAGTTACTTTTTGATTTTACACCCGGCTAATAAAAAAAAGTGAACTGTAAGTTTATTAAATGTTTTCATACTTAGTAGCTGGGGTGATAAACAGTGAAAATACTTTTCCATGACGATGAGGACATCGTCGCTCCCATTCCTACAAAACAATATTGATTTGCAAAACTGGAAGCGAGACTCGAGTTTACGAGAAAGGCTTTAACCACTAAAGATAGAGAACAGGGTAAAGCAATGAACGTAGTGAATGACCTACATTCGTCCTCGTTATCATGAAGTACTCTCAAACGGAAAAACAGATGTTTATTCACTCAACTAGAAATCTAAGGTTGCACAAACTATCAGATTTTGATACAAATATTGCAGATTTTTTAACAACAAGATTAGGAGATAAAATGGGCGGATTTTTTGGTATTGTTTCAAAGCGAGATATTGTGTTAGATGTGTTTTATGGAACGGATTATCATTCTCACCTAGGCACACAGCGCGGGGGTATGGCAACTTTAAACGACGATGGCAATTTTAATCATACAATTCATGATATAAGAAATGCTCAGTTTCGCTCAAAATTTCACGAAGACTTAAATCATATGCATGGAAAAAGTGCAATTGGTTGTATAAGTGACTATGAAGAACAACCGCTCATTATAAACTCTCGACATGGCAGATATGCAATCGCTACCGTTGGTGCGGTACAAAATATTGAAGAACTCACAAAAGAAGCCTGCGACAAAGGTTCACATTTTTCCGAAATGAGCGGAAATGAGATAAACCCAACAGAACTGATTGCTCATACAATAAATCAAGGTAAAGATATTGTTGACGGAATAAAAAAAGTACATGAACTTATTGAAGGTTCAGCATCAATATTATTATTAACACAAGAAGGAATATATGCAGCTAGAGATAAGTTTGGACGAACTCCTATTGTTATAGGAAAAGACAAAGACGGATTTGCTGTCACACTGGAAAGTTGTGCTTTTCCTAATCTGCTTTATACCATCGAAAGAGAACTTGGTCCTTCAGAAATTGTTAAAATAACTGCTGATGGTGTAAAAACTCTCCAATGCCCTTCAGACTGCATGAAAATTTGTTCATTTTTATGGGTCTATTATGGATATCCGGCATCAACCTACGAAGGACGAAACGTTGAAGATGTGCGAAACATCTGCGGGCAGAAACTTGCGGAAAAAGATGATGTTACAGCAGATAGCGTTTGTGGAATTCCGGATTCAGGAACCGGTCATGCAATGGGCTATGCTCATACTTCCGGGCTGCCATATAAACGCTCATTCGTTAAATATACTCCAACATGGCCACGAAGCTTTATGCCGCAAAACCAACAGGAACGCAACCGTGTTGCAAGAATGAAACTAATTCCTATACGTGAACTAATCGAAGGTAAAAGCTTACTTTTCTGCGAAGATTCAATTGTTCGAGGAACACAACTTCAAGATACAATTAAAAGACTCTACGACGAATATGGTGTCAAAGAAATTCATATGCGTCCGGCATGTCCCCCTTTGGTATATGGATGTAAATATTTAAATTTTTCCCGCTCTCGTTCTGTAGATGAATTAGCAACAAGAATTGCAATCAAAACACTTGAAAATGGTGAATACGTGCACCTTGAAGAATACTCAGATCATACAACAGATCGGTACAAGGCAATGATTGAACAAATCAGAAAACGTCTAAACTTGACATCACTCAAATTCCAGACTCTTGATGATCTTATTGAGGCAATAGGTTTGCCAAAAGAGAAACTCTGTACATACTGCTGGGATGGAAAAGAATAAAAATGATTCTCATATTTTAAAGGCTAAGTGAAAACATTCAAAATAAAAGCAAGTGCACAACTCTTATATTGTTCTTAATTGATTATTTTTCAGAAAGCTGCTCTGTCATCTTATAACCATATTTTTGCAGAATTTCAATAATTGTATTTTTGTTTTTACTGTTATATCTGATATCCGGAACAAGCATACCAAGTGCTGCAACAAATTTGCCGTTTCTGAAAACAGGAACAGCAAAGGCTGTCGAAAGTCTATTTTCAATGGTGAGTTCGCAAAGTGAGTCTTCTCTGATCTCATTTATGATCTCAAAAAAAGTTTTTTCAGAATCAAAGAATTCTGACAGTGATTCAGAATATATTTTCTTTTTGTCAAGAGTCTCATCAAACGCCAGAATAACACGCCCCGTTGCCGTATTATAGTCATCAAAATCATCAAAGACTCCTTTGTTTATGACTATTGCCTGATCAAAAACATCCTTGGCTATAACCTGCAATTTGCCATCTTCATAATCTGCAACAATCAGTGCAGACTCCTGTGTCTCTTCAGCAAGCTGTTTGCTGATTTTAGCAGCAACAGAATATAGCTTGTCTTTTCTAAAATATGGAAAGGCAATCTTGCTGAGTTTGTCGCCAATTGAATATATTCCATTCTGCTTCTTTTCAACATAACCTATTTCGCAAAGACTTTTTAATAAGTTGCAAAGCGTTCCCTTGTTCAGACCGGTAAAACTCTCAATGTCCTTAAGAGATATGCCTTCCCCGCTATCTGCAGAGATGGCATCAATAATTTTATCAACTCTTTCAATGACTTGTATCATTTATCGTCCCATCCAACCACCGTCAACAAGCATTATAGAACCATTTATGTAGCTTGATGCTTCCGATGCAAGAAATACTGTTGAACCCTTGAAATCTTCAGGAGTTCCCCAGCGCCCAGCAGGAATTCTGCCAAGAATACTCTCGCTTCTTACAGGATCTTCTCGAAGAGCTTTAGTGTTATCCGTGGCAATATATCCTGGAGCAATAGCATTAACATTCACACCTTTGCCTGCCCATTCGTTTGCAAATGCCATTGTAAGTTGCCCCACAGCTCCCTTACTTGCCGCATAACCGGGAACTGTAATTCCTCCCTGAAATGTCAACAGCGACGCTGTAAAAATGATTTTTCCCTCACCTCGGTCAACCATATCTTTGCCAAACTCTCTTGTCAAAATAAATTGTGCAGTCTGATTAACCTCAATAACCTTATCCCAATATTCATCAGGATGTTCTGCAGCAGGCATTCTCAAAATTGTACCTGCATTATTAACCAGAATGTCAATTCTTGGAAAATCTGCTTTTACTGCGGCAATAAATTCATATAGGCTTTCTCTATCTGAAAAGTCACACTGATACGCCATAAAGCTTTTTCCTGTAGCCTTTACTGCCTTCTCAACATCACTACCCTCAAGTTCAAGACTTGCGCTTACTCCAATAATGTCTGCTCCGGCTTCTGCAAGACCAACTGCCATTGCTTTGCCTATTCCACGCTTGCAACCTGTTACCAAAGCAACCTTGCCTTCTAAACTGAATTTATCCAATATCATAATTCCCCTTTGCCCTATGCTAATATGTTTCGCCCCTTCAGGGCTGACACGTTGTTTATCTAATTTATTTCATAGGGCGTTGCCCTATGCTAATATGTTTCGCCCCTTCAGGGCTGATACGGTTGTTTCCATCAATAATGAGCTCCAACATACTAACGTAGGGCAACGCCCTACGAACCATGACAATAGACCAAACAGCCCTGAAAGGGCGAAAGAGCTATCCCCATAAGTATCTTTCATCGTAATCAACCCTGTATTTTTTCAGAAAAGCCATCAACTCATCTTCAAAAGATTGTTTTTTATGATGTTCTTCCTGATTCTCAATATACTTTGTAACAATATCAACTTCAGTTGGGTTAACTGAAAAAACACCATATCCATCTTGCCAATAAAAATCATCATATCTTTTGCCTTGAGTTTTTATCCATTTGGATGAACGTTTTTTAACTTCCTCCAAAAGTTTAATCTGACTAATATTCTTGTTTAACAGGCATAATATATGAATATGATTCCTATATCCACCAACTTTTAAGGCATGACAATCTAAACCATGGCATACACCCCAAATATACTCAAACAACCTTATTTGAATTTTCTCATCAATCAAATTTGCTCGATATTTAGTACTAAATATAATATGAACATAAACTTTTGATAATGACTGTGGCATTTTTATTCCTAATCACACTTAACCAAAACCTTCATTGCTGTGGCATTACCTTCAAAAGATTCAAATGCTTGCTGAATATCATCAAGATCGTAAACGCCGCTGATAAGTTTTTCCAATGGCATTGAACCACCTGCAGCTAACTCGACAGCTTTGTCAAAATCTTCTTTTTCATAAACCCTTGCACCGATCATCTCAAGCTCTCTCCAAAAAAATTTGAAAAGGTTAATCTCTTTTGGTTCGGTATATATACCAACAAGAACTATTCGACCTCTTGGACGAACAAGTTCAGTCATAACTTTTGCCCCCGGATCAGAAGCTGTAACTTCAAACACAATATCTGCACCTGTTTCATCTGTCTGACTATTAACATACTCAACCAAATCTCCTTCTAAAGGATTAAAGGTCTCAAAACCCATCTCTTTTGCAAGCAAAAGCCTGAATTCATTAATTTCTGAAATTAAAACTTTTGCTCCTGAAGCCTTTGCCACCATTGCAACCAAAAGACCAATTGGTCCCCCACCAAGAACAACTGCATATTCACCTGCCTTCAAACAACCTCGGCGCACGTCATGACATGCTACTGCCAGCGGCTCAATTAATGCACCAAGTTTTAAAGGCATATCTTTCGGACATTTATGCAATGTTCTAGCTTTAACTGTCCACGTTTCCTGAAGCGCCCCTTCTGTATCAATTCCCATAAACTTTAGATTTGTACAGATATGTGTATGTCCCGCTTTACAAGTCGGACACTCTCCACACCAGTCAAGCGGTCGAATAACAACACTATCCCCTATCGAAACGTTATCAACACCTTCACCAATCTCAACAACAGTACCGGAACACTCGTGTCCAATACTCTGTGGTATATTAACCCTTTGATCCATCTTACCATGGAATATATGCTGATCTGTTCCGCATATACCGCAATATGCTATCTTAACCTTCGCTTCGCCTGCTCCAGGTGCCTTTTCGACTCCTTCACCAATATCAAGCCTCTTATTGCCTTTGTAATATGCTATCTTCATCTTTTTTCTCCTAAATTTTCTTTAAGTACGGGCGAGGCATGCCTCCCCCCTACCGCATTTATTTAATCTTCCCATTCAAAACATCAAATTCATATTTTCTGCCGGAAACCTTCTCTTCAACAACAAATATATCATCTTCAACATTAATGCTCCAGTTCTTATTCAAACCATTGTCTAAAGAACATGATGTTTCAGTTGCATCTTTCAGATGCCATTCTGCTACCAATCCATACGTGTCCACAGCAATTGCATGAATACGCACAAATGATTCACATGATCCGGAATCCCATCTAAAAACCATACCGCTGCCCGGTTTGCCTTCACCTGCCTGATTTGGCAACGGATGATATGCATCATGAACATAACCATAATGAGGTCCGCTCAAGTCTGCCTCTCCAAGATGAAAAATCTTCATACCGGCATTACCTCTACGAGCAACAAGTCTATCCGGATAAACTAATTTAAACTCAAGCAGTCCATCACGATTGTTCAAAAGCCAATTCCAGGTAGTGCTGACCGGGGAATCTGCCTCTATGCGGTCAATAACAAATAGAACATTCTCTCCGCAAAGAATAGTAAAACGCTCAAATTTTTTCAATGGTGCACCATATAAAGCCCCCGCATCTGAACCGAAAACCGTAACATCATCCTTACGCTCACAAATCAAATGTTTGGCTTCACTAACGATAGGATCTCCAACTTCGTAATTTGGAAGAATCTGTCTCACACTGCAATACCCCTGCTGAAGGTGTTTGACTGAAAACTGATTTTTCTGCAAATCCATACCCTCTGCCTTAACTTTTGCAACGAATACACATGTGTTGTGTGCTGCAGTTGACTTCTCATACTGACGCATCAAGTTTCTGTAACATGAATGCCCGGCATCTACAAGAAGTCGTTCTTTGTTGTGTGCAAGCATAAAACTGTTAACATCTGCATGTTGATGGCCCGGCGCCATTAATGGCTCCGGTGCTCCACTAAATCCCAAAACTGTCTTTGAATCTTCCCAGGAACTTCTGGCAAGATAATTGCCGTTATCAAAACGTGCTGCAATAGGAAGCCCAAGCTCTGATGGACTCTTTGAATCAGCAGCATGTCCATAAAATACCATAGTAAAAAAACTGTATCTGTTTATGAATCCAAATGTATTTCTATCAAATGGTCCCTGAGCCGGATAATCAGGATATAATGTATCAAACATCCAGCGTGCAAGTGCAGCTTTGTCGGGCATATGTTCTTTAACCCGAGATGCAATATGCATAAGAAGATCCGGATCGGCTCCAAAGATAGCATTACTGTCATTGAAGTTGACTGAACGAGGACGTGGATATGCACCCCATCCTTCAAGAGGTTTGTTATACATATAACTATGAACAAACCAATCTACGGCTTTTGCATATGGAATCAAAGATATATCCCCAACAAGTTCAGGCATTCTGCGAACTAAACTTTCATATGAAAACATCAAACCGAAATAACAGTAGTTACTGTATTGAAGAGACTCTGCATAGGTGCCATCATGCTGAACAACATTCAATGCATACTTATATTCAGTAATACACCATTCTAAAATATCTTTATCATCAATAACTGCCGCAGCAGTGGAAACACCAGCCAGAAGAATACAACGCCAGTTTGCAAGATATTTGTTATGTTTTAACCACTCTCGGCAGAGTGGAATTGCAACATTCTTAAGAATTCCTTTAATCTCTAACAACTCTGAATCATTAAAAATTTCAGGACATACATCGTATACAACTGAAATTGCAATTGAAAGATGAGCTGTTTCAAGATGCCCTCGTTTCGGTTCAGAGTTATGCGATCTGAAAAAAGGACCGACCCACTCATCCTCAGACCTGCGGCATATATCAAGGGTCACCCCCCTCAGCCAGTTTCTCAAATCTTCATTCTTGGGACCACACTTCACAACCCATGCAGCTTCTGTCAAGTATTCCGTTGCATTATGCCACCACTCTGTATTTGTTTCAAAATTAACCATGCCTGGTGACTCTGAATACTTCTTTACCCTATTCAGCATACCCCAATAAAGATTTGCTCCATCTGGTGTTCTACGCTTTTTGTTAAAAGCATCTATCTCTTGTTGTGTAATAAATATACTCATTTTTACTCCATAGGGCTTTGCCCGACGGGGAGACACATAGTTCTCCCCCTACATTTCAATTAAAACCATGCAACATGCCGTCACGCAGTTGCCTTATCTTGCTCCAACGCAGCAACCTACCTCCCCACCTATTAGACGACTAAAGGGAGGAAGCAAAGCCACAAAACAGCAACATACATCTTGTCCCAATGCAGTTGGCGCCCTCACGCAGTGACTAGAAGTAACCCCCATTGGCAACCACTTCAGTTGGTTTCATTCCACTATTGACCATATCTTTAATCTCGTCTTCCTTATCAATAATTTTTTCCGCCTTTAAAAGAACATCATAAACAATATCTGCAGGAATACAGATAATTCCATCAATATCTCCAAAAACAAAATCACCGGGATTAACAATAACCTCACCCATCAAAACCGGTTTCTGATAATAATACATTCTAAAACGCCCAAGCATACCCGCATTTGACTTATACCGATGACAAATCTGAAAATCCTGAGGCAGAATTGCTTCAGTATCTCTGATACCATTAACAACTGCACCTCTACAACCATTACGTTTTGCAGCCATTGTCATAACTTCACCCCACTGAGCTGTCACCTTATCACCGGTACAATCCCACATAACAACAGAATCTTCATGAAGAGCTTCAAGCATCTGTGCTCTCAACTCAAACTCTCCATCTGTTGTAATATCCGGACCACCCTTAATAGTAAATGCAATACCACAAATTTTCATTCCGGGATGCAATAGTACATAGTCAGTCGGAAGACAAGTTGAATGCATCTTATATTCAAAACGCAACACATCATTAATCGCACCTGAATACAACTTCATATAGCGTTCTCGCATCTCCGTAACTGATATCTTAAATTTATCACTCATTTATTTTTTCTCCTAAAAAAGTATATAGTTCATGTTTTTCTCGTCCGATGTCATATCGGCACCCCGCCCCTACAGTTGCTGATACTGCAAACCAACATTAAGCTATTAATCAGCAACGCTTTGTAGGGTCGGGATCCATGACCCCGCCTTAAAAATATTTTTTTCATACTGCACTCCAATTAGACGACCAAAGGGAGGAAGCAACGCTACAAGACAGCAACATACATCTTGCCTCAACGCAGTGACTTGATCCAACGCAGTTGGTGCCGTCACGCAGTGGTTTTATCTTGCCGTCACGCAGTGACTTGCTCCAACGCAGTGGTTTTATCTTGCCCCAACGCAGTAGTTTTATCTTGCCCCAACGCAGTTGGTGTTACCGAGCTAACCAAGCAACACTATCAAAATTGACTTCACGCATAACCATGTGATCCGGACATGTCACAGCAAACATAATCACATTTGCAACATCTTCAACTGAAAGAAATTTCTCTCTTGGAACATCTCTGTCTCCCCAGTAATCACTATCAACAGGACCTGGATTTATATCAGTAACCTTGATACCCTCTTTAAGAACCTGATCTCCCAAGCCACTGTTTATCCCCCTTGCACCAAACTTTGATGCACAATATAGTGGAGCACCCGGATTAGTTCGCTGACCTGCCATCGAAATCATTGTAACAACATGACCACTCTTTTGTGCTTTCATCAACTTCAAAGCTTCTCTTGTCGCCAAAAATACACCACGCATATTTGTATTCATCATTCTATCAAACACTTCAACATCAGTCGTTGATAAATCTGGAGAAGGAATTCCAATACCGGCATTATTTAAAAGAATATCTACTGTGCCAAAACGCTCAGTACACTTCTCAAATGCAGCAATTATATCAGCTTCATTACCAACATCTCCCTGATATGCAGCAAGCTTTTCAGTGTTTGCTTCAGTAATAAATTTATCTATCCTCTCTTGTGAAAGTTCAAATACAAATACATTTGCTCCTTCTTCTAGAAATTTTTCTGCTGTTGCTTTACCAATTCCGTTTGCTCCGCCTGTAATAAAGGCAGTCTTTCCAATCAATCTCATCATTTTATTTCCTTATTATTTAATTTTACATTACAAAATCTTCTATAATGCAAAACAATATATCAATTCTTATTATACATGTCAAATAAATATTTAAATCTTACGATAAAAAATCAAAGAATCTTAATAACGAAAGTCATAGTGTGGCATAGCCGCAAACAAAAGAGTATTAGCCATCGATGAACACCGATAATCACGGAAATAAGAGAAGAGTTTTGTCCGCAGATTTCGAAGATAGACTATTCGTTGCACTTCCCGCAGGCCGGGACTAGTAAACTAGCTGTCGCAGGCTCCAGCCTATCTCCCGTTGGTCGGTTCTTACACATATTATTAAAAGAAAAAAGAGAAGAATTTTGGTCAAAAAATTTACGCTAATTTAAAACCTGCAAATCAGTATTGTATTGCAAGATTGGTAGCGAGAACGTCCCCGTTCTCATGAAAAGTTGACAAATTTAAAATTGGATTGTAAATAATTTACAATAAATATTTTAGAAAAGTTCTGAAAAATAAACGATCAAACGACCGCAGGGTAAGAGGCTTTAGCTTGCCTAAAGCAATGGAGCGACACGACCAACGGGAGTGAGGCTGGAGTTTACGACAGCAGCGAAGCGTCCTACCGAAATGGCAATAAACAAAAAAATGAAGGGTTGGAGTATATAATTGAGGAATTATTTATTGATTTCATTAATTAAAACTTATGCTTACACCCTCAACCAGAAATCCAAGGTGCAATACCCTGTTTTCAGGTTGGATGTCTTTTTTGGCGGGGCTACTCTATCCCGCAATCCGGGATTAGCAAAGCAACCCAATCAGCATTTGGGAGTAATGTAGTGTCCGCTTTATGAGCGGAATCATAATAAGTTTTTCTCGCCTTGACAATAAACATAAAAATCTGTTATTTTAGTGTCGGTTTTTCAGAGAATTGGTTTTTGGAATTGGCTCTCCAAAAACATAGTAGAAATGTTGAGAGTTCAGGAAATAATTTTAAGCAGTGGATTTTCAGGGAATTGCCGAACGATGTTTTAGGCAAAGTGTTAACTTGGAAATGAACAAAAAATTTATAGCATAAACTATGATTCTTTTATTTTGTTTTATTCAAAAAAAGAGATCCTATGGGATGGCTTTGAATTTGTTAAAAAAGAAAGTGAAGCGAACGATGATTATTAAAAGTAGACGCAGAACAGAGATATTGGCGGAGATAGGCATATGTGTCCTGCCGGTGCGCCGTGCGGCACCGCGACAGAAACGGTGCGGAGAGAAATCCATTAAAGGGTATCCGATGATAAGGGCAATGGGGGTAGCAATGCTTTCATGGTTAGTCTGTGGAGTAGCGCTTGCTGAGGATCTCGTGCAGATCAGGGTCGACAAGTCCGGTCTGCAGTCACTGACATACCGAGGCGTGGAGTACGTCGACCCCGTCGGGGCCGGGGTCGTCGGTTTCAGCGACGCCGAAGCGACTCCGCAGGCCGCCAGCAAGGATGACGCCGGCGTTTTTGTCACCACACCGACGTCCGTGACGGTGAACGGCACGACGGTCACCCAGACTTATCCCTGGGGAACATTTGTGGTGGTCTACGAAGCTAAGGGGAGCGACCTGACGGTTACCGCGACACTGCGCAACACATCCAAGACCGGGCTGAAGGGCTGGCGGGCCAACGTCCTTCAACTGAACGACCGGATTGTGTTTCGCGGCGGTGGGGGCACATTCGGCTTCAGCCCCGAAATGCAATGGTCGTACTACTACGAGCAGGCCGCCGGAGCAAAAGATCCTTACGAACATCTCACGCAACAGCAGCCGCATGTATACTGGTGGGTTGACCGTGCGACTCCCTTTGAGGCTGTTCCCGTGAAGGTCATGTTCGCGGATCTGACCGGTACTTTTGATACGGGCGTTAACCGATTGAAGACAGATAAGGGCGATCGCTGGCCGGTTTTCGTGGCCGCGAGAGCCTGGGAAATGGCACCTCCTGGCCAAATTCAAGAGAACAAAGTGAAGGTGGCGATCCGGTTCCGGGACAAGGCGCCTGATGACGTTGCCGTCGTTGACGAGCTCCGTCGCCGCATTCAGTCCATCGAACAGCAGATCGCCACGGCACAAGCCACGCTGAAGGAAATGACGGAAAATATGAAGTTGGATCTCGAAGAGACTGAGAAAGTGCTCGACGCAGAGCAGGTGCTTGCGGCAAGGCAGGCTGAACTGGCGGAGGCACAGAACCTACAACGGTCGGCCGGAGTGGGTGCCATGCCCTCGGCCATTGAGGTGTGTGCGGATGGCTACGAAGCCTGGGGTCGCTACAACTCCCGCCAGATGACCTGGACGGATCGTAGGTCAATCGGAGCCTACTTCGGTTGCCGGGATGCACTACTGAGTCCCACGAATCCAAACGGATGGTTCAAGGATCCAACCGTAGACACGACGACGCCCGAAGGTCGCTCGGCCTTTGCCGCCAGGTTGTTGGACGAGATTGATGCGAGTATCGACGTCCTGCGGCAGGCAGGCGCCCAGGGCGTTATCTGGTGGGATTTGGAGGGACAGCGTTATCCTCAACCTCTTACGTACATTGGCGACCCACGTGTTCTTGACCCAGCACACCCGCATCACAAGGCATTCGCGCCAGAGCTGGAAACCCCGGTCGAGTACAAAGGTGAAACTATTCCGGTGGTGGATGCCTGTTTCGAAAAGTGGAAGGACGCCGGCTTTTCGACCGGAGTTACCATCCGACCGCAGCATCTTACCTACGCAAGTCCGGTATCTGAGGATCAGGCGCGGAGCCGTGTGGAGGCGGCGCAACAAAGGATCAAAGCAGCGCAAGTCAAGTTGAACAAAGTGCGTGAGAGCATCGACGCAATTTTCGATAGCAAGCGCCCCGTGGAGGTTGCAGAGCTGGAGTTGAAGCAATCGCAAATGGAGCTGTCCAGAGCTCTGAACAACTTGGAGAAGGCAAAGCTTGGGGCGATCCCCAACGGACAGAGTCACAAGAACGGCCACACCGCGTCGCTCCCCAAGGCCAAATATGCCCACGAGCGCTGGGGCTGCACGCTCTTTTACGTGGACACCATTTCAGCGCCGTTCGGATACTGGGCGATAGACAAGGCCGCCCGTGCTCTTCCCGACTGCCTGTTCATGCCGGAGTGGGCCACCCCCCGCACCTACCGATGCAGCGCGCAGTCCAGCTACACCCCGATGACCGGCTATACTCGTGGGGTTCCGCCGGAACTGCAGGCCGCTTGGCCCGATGCGTTTTGTGTCATGTGCAGACTTGATTACAACAACGAGAGCGCCATGAAAAACCTCTTGATTGCTGTACAGCGAGGCAACCTGCCGGTGTTTGATTGGTAACTTCTCAAAAACTTTTCAAAAAAATATGCCGTAAGTTAAAAAAATGGAAATATTTCTTTTTTTTTGTTGCAAAATTA
>CAYTUX010000157.1:0-7679 GCA_964441455.1 uncultured Victivallales bacterium
GGCTTTAACCACTAAAGATAAACAATAGGGTGAAGCAATGAACGTAGTGAATGGCCTATGTCCTCATTATCATGAAAAGTTGACAAGTTAAAAATGGTCTTATAAATTATTGATAATTATACAGTTATAAATGTCCAAAATAAAAAACGATCAAAAATAACGAGAAAATGAATGGTAGTAGCACGAAATGAGAAAGGAAGGAAGAGATGAGCAAGCGGTATAAATTAGGAATGGGTATGGTGCTGGCGGTTGTGCTGGTGGCTGGTGGCGTCTGAGACTGTCCCAATTTATGAGCCAAAATTCTCCACGCTAATCGTCTATTCTTGTTTTTGCCACCTTTGCTTCTAAGAGGGTTCTGGAAATAATTATACTTGAGGATGGATATTCTGTCTTCTGTGGAATCTCGTCTCTTCTGAAGATGGCAGAACTCCTCATCTTGGAGTCTCTTTCATCTGTTCTACAGAGCGAGGACAGACCGCATTAATAGTATCAATTTCCTCCAAGACTATATAATTGTTTCTGGGGCAGGAAAAGCCCCTATTTGTGCATATGCGCAATGTGGGATTGGAAAAATATTTTAAAAGCGGGGTCACCCCAGCTACTACGTTATGGACTTTAATTTATAATTTTAGAGTAATTTATTTTTGTAATAGCTGGGCTACAAAAACACCTGCAAATCAATGGTTTAGCTTTGTTTACAGCATCAGCAACTGTAGGGACGGGGTGCTTCACCCCGCCGAAACAACATCCAACCAGAAAAATAGGGGAAGGAATGAAAATTAATTTATTTTTGACTTGAACATTTTATGGTTTTTGTGTACATTTACAGAAATTTTTGTAAAACAGAAGATTAACAAACAACAATAGGCGTTTACATGAGATATATAATTGTATGTGTTGGTATTATGGTCGTTATTATTTGTGGTTGTGCAACAGTGGATACAGATTCAGGTGGGACGGATATGACAACCAGCACAAATAGTTCTGCAGTTACAGGTTCAAAATTAACTTTAGGTGATATTCCCCGGCAGTTATCTCCTCCTATTATTCCGGAGAACAAGGCATTGACATTAAGTGATGTTGTAAATATTGCACTTAACAATAACAAAGAGACTCAATCTGCCTGGCAATATTTAAAGATGTCTGAAGCACAGAGGAGTCAGGCAGGAAGTTATTATTATCCTACTATTGATGTGAATGCTGATATTACAAAGCAATATTCTGATGCAAACATTGATATTGCGGATTCAGAGCTTCTTCGTTATGGACCCGGAGCTTCATTAGCATGGCTGATTTATGATTTTGGGGGCAGGAGTGCCGGAGTAAGTTATGCTGATCGGCTGCTGGATGCGCAATTGGCAAGCTACAATCAGTCAATACAAGATGTGCTTTTAGACTCTTCAACAGGATATTTTGAATTAAATTCAGCAATAGAAGTTCTGGCATCACTTGAAATTGATATAACAAATGCATTTGCCACATTAGATGCAGCAAAGAAAAGAATGAAAGCAAACTTAGGAACAGAGCTTGATGTTTTGAATGCAAAGTCAAAGCTTGAGCAAGTTTTTTATCAGAAGGCATCCGCAGAATCCAATGTTAAGAGTGCTCATGCAGGACTTGCTTATGTATTAGGTTTGCCGGCTAACATTCAGTTTGATGTTACACCTGTTGATAAATCTATTGATTCTATTACAAATATTTCAATGAATGTTGGTGATCTCATTGAACAGGCAATGAATGAACGGTCAGATTTACAGGCTCTTGAGGCACAAAAACTTGCCGGGAAGGAAAATTACAAGATTATTTCATCTGATTTATATCCAAGTTTCAGTTTAGGTGGAAATACCGGTTATACATGGTATGATGTTGATACAGGTATAACCATTGGATTAAAAGATGAAATTTCATATAATGCATTTATTAAACTTGACTGGACTATTTTTGATGGTTTTTTAAATATCAGCAAGCGTCGAGAAGCTTTGTATCAGATGGAAAATGCTGAGACAGCATTAGAGCAGGGACGGTTGACTGTCAGTTCGGATGTCTGGAACAGATATTATGATATGGAAGCATCGGTCAAGCAGTTTACAGCAAGCAGCGCCTACCTTAAAAGTTCTTCAAGAGCATATGATTTAGCGTTAAAAAGTTATAAAAACGGTTTAATCAGTATTCTTGATCTTCTTGATGCCCAGAGTGATGTGTCTCTTGCCAGACGTCAGGAAATTGAATCCCGCAACAATTTATTCATCAGTTTTGCTAAGTTGACTTATGCAACCGGCAAGCTTTCAAAAGAGAATAATTTATCAACAGATAACAACAAGGAAAACAGATAATGAGAAAACAAAGAGTAAAGGTATTATTTAAGACAAATGTACTTTTAGTACTGGCAATTGCCTGTCTTTTAACAATTGGTTGCAGGAAAAAGGCAGCTCCTGAGCAACGAAAGCCTGCGGGGGTTGAGGTGTCAGAAGCCACAGAGCAATCCATGCCTGTTATTATTTCATGTTTTGGTCAAATGATTTCAGATGAAGATGTTACTATAATTCCCCAAGTATCCGGTATGCTGATTGATGTAGGGTTTAGTGACGGAGACAAAGTCAAGAAGGGTCAGATGCTTTACAAGATTGATGATCGTATTTATAAAGCACAGCTTGAACAGGCACAAGCTCAGCTTATAGCTGATAGAGCAAGTCTGGAGTTAAGTAAAAATACTCTTGCAAGAAATGAAGAACTATATAAAGATAATCTTATTTCCAAAGAGGATTATGATAAGTTAAAGACACAAGTTTCGTCCTTAGAGGCTGCAGTTAAACTTGATCAGGCATCAATTGATTCAGCAAACACATATCTTGATTACTGCACAATTACTTCACCGATTGATGGTTTGACATCTTCCAGTCCTATAGATGCCGGTAACATTGTCGGACCGTCATCAGTACTTGTTAATTTGCAGAAGGTTGATATTTTAAAAGTTAAGTTTCATGTTAGTGAGAAATATTTTGATAAGATAAAGAGAGCGATGGATTCCACAAAACTAAAGTTGTTGTTTTCGGTAAAAGACAGTCCTGAGATTGTAAGTGTTGCAGATTTATCATTTATTGACAACAAGATAGATCCCGGTACAGGAACGATAATGCTTAAAGGGACTGTTGAAAATCAGAATTCCAGTTTTTGGCCGGGTCAGTTTGTAGATATATATTTAATTGTAGATGTCATAAAAGAAGCAATTCTGGTTCCTATGAACTCTGTCCGTTACGGACAAGACGGACCATACATATTTGTTGTAAATGACAAAAACGAGTCAGAGATAAGACCTGTAAAGCTTGGGGCGTCCTTAGCAGATATTGTTGCAATCAATTCAGGGATAAAAAAGGGTGACAAGGTTGTCACCTCCGGTCAGTTAATGCTTTATCCTGGAGCAAAAGTAACGATTACCAAAACAAACATCCATGAAGATTTAAATCCGAAGTTAAGTCCTGATGTAAAAAATAATTTTGCAGAAGTACTAGAGCAGTTAGGAGTTCAGGATGATGCAATCAAAACATTCTTGAATTCAGGAAGTGTTGATGAATAATTGGTTGTATAATAATTAACCGGGAAAAGAGACGAATGAATATTTCAGAAATTTTTATAAGAAAACCAATTATGACCACATTGCTGACAGTTGTCTGTGTGTCAGTTTTTGGTATATATAGTTATACACAACTGCCGGTAAGCAGTTTGCCGGATGTTGATACACCTGTAATGACAATTACAGCAGTTTATCCCGGAGCAAGTCCGGACGATATGGCAGCTACGATAGCATCACCAATAGAGAACAAATGTATGGAGATAAACGGTCTTGAGAAAATAATTTCAGACAACCAGTCCGGTTATACACAGTTGACATTATCGTTTAGTCTTGACAAGTCTGTTGATGTTGTGGCACCGGATGTTCAGTCAGCTATAGCCAAGGCATCATCCGACCTACCTTCAGATTTGCCTCAGCAGCCATATTATGAAAAAGTCAATCCCTCGGAAAAGCCGATTATGTATATTATGGTGACATCTGAATCACTTACAGTTGGAGATTTGTATGATTATGCATACTCAATGATAGGCAAGCAGCTTAGTTCCATTGATGGAGTTTCAAAGGTAGATGTTTATGGTTCCAAAAAAGCAGTCCGAATAAAAGTTGATCCTGACAAAATTGCTTCAAAAGGTATTTCAATCACAGATATTACCTCTGTTTTAAGTAAATCAACAATTTCACTACCCGGAGGTAGTATGGATGCAAAATCCGGAACTTTTTCATTGCAGCCGAAAGGTTTATTGACCAAAGCAAAAGATTATGAACCATTGATAATAAAATATATAGATGGGGCACCACTGTATTTGCGGGATGTTGCCGAGTGTATTGACAGTACTGAGCTTGAGAAAGTAAAGGTTTTATACGGGATACAGGCAACGGGCAAGATATACAAGAGTGCAGTATGTCTTCCTATTACACGTGCAAACGGAGCCAATACAATTGCTGTTGCAGCACTGGTCAGAGAAAAGATTGAAAAATTAAGACTTGAAATGCCCGGTTCTGTAGATATTGATGTTATGTATGACAACTCTGTTTCAGTGGAAGCATCTGTGAACGATGTTCAGACCACCATTATTCTTGCTTTAATATTAGTTATAATAATTATCTATTTTTTCTTGGGAAGAATTAGAGAAACCATCATACCATGTTGTGTTTTACCGATTGCCTTATTGGGAACATTTGCAGTGATGAAAGCTGCAAATTACAGTTTAGACAACTTATCACTTCTTGCGATAGTTCTTTCAGTTGGTTTTCTGGTTGATGATGCAATTGTTGTTCTTGAGAACACAGTCAGGCATATTCATGAAAACAAGCTAAATCCTATTGCAGCTGCAATAAAGAGCATGAGTGAACTTTGCGGGACAGTTATTTCGACCAGTATATCTTTAATCATTGTATTTGTTCCAATTGCATTTATGGGAGGTGTTGTAGGATTAAGTTTCAGAGAATTTGCAATGACAGTAATAATTGCCATAACATGTTCAACGCTTTTGGCATTGACACTGACCCCGATGATGTGTTCAAAGATGTTGAAACCGGCCGGTGCAAAAGAGACATTAATTGAAAAGACAGTCAACAAATTTATTGGAGGTTTGATTAATAAATATAAGGTATTATTAAGATATACACTAAAGCATAATTATATTGCAGTGTTAATGTGGTTGTTATGTATTGGTGGTACATTCTACTGTTTTACAGTTTTACCCAAAGATTTTTTACCGCCCGGAGATTCAGGAGCTATAATGGGAGCAATAGTCACACCGCTCGGCACATCATCAGAGACAGAGCATGCCTTGCAGGATGAGGTTATGGATATTGTTATGGCAAATACAAATGTTCAAAGTGTTCTTACTGCAACATGTTTGAGAACCGGAGCAGACAATACACTAGGATATGTTATTATAAGTTTAATTCCGCAGGAAGAGAGACCTGATATAGACATTGTGAATGCCGAATTAGCTAACAGTCTTAGTTCTTTAGTTGGAGGAAGTGTATTTTTGTCAAACATTCCATTGCTGGAACTTTCAGCAGGAGCCGATTCAACAGCCAGTGGCAGTAAATATAGTTATGAATTGAGATCAATAGATCAGGATTCCTTATATGAAGCTGCCTCAAAAATGGAAGCAGATATGCGTAAAATCCAGGGAATTACCGGAGTTCAGACATCTGTTAAAGTTGATCTTCCGCAACTTGATATTGATATTGACAGAGATAGGGCTTCAAGTTTTGGTATAACAGCCCAGCAGATTTTGGGAGCTTTGACATATTCATATGCCGAGGGACAGGTTACCACATTTTATACAGATATAGATACATACAAAGTTATTACTATTATGGAAAAGAGTGCGTCAGAGCATCCGGACGATCTTGACAAGATATATATAAATTCACCATTAACAGGGGGGGCAATTCCATTAGGAACGATATGTCAGTGGAAGGAAACTGTAGGTCCTCAATCAGTAGGACACAGTCAACAGTTAAATTCCGCAACACTCTCATTCAGTTTGTTACCGGGCACACCGCTTGGAGATGTTACAACCGCTCTTAATAAGTATACAGCTACCCAATTACCTAGAAACGTAACAGGTAATCTGCAGGGTGAAGCTCAAGAATTTGCAGATTCCATGAAGAGTTTAGGAGTGCTTGTTTTTGTAGCAATCTTTCTGCTTTATATTGTTTTAGGTGTTTTATACGAGAGTTATATTCATCCATTCACAATTTTGACAACATTACCGGTTGCCGTATTCGGTGGTTTGGGAACACTGGTTCTTTTTGGAGCTGAACTGAATCTATATGCATATATTGGTGTTTTCATGCTTATTGGTATAATTGCAAAGAACGGTATTCTTATGGTTGACTTTGCAATTGAATATGCTGACGAACACAAAGGCTGCTCAAGTTTTGATGCAATTTTCAACTCTTGTGTTGTTCGTTTCAGACCAATACTTATGACAGGGCTTTCAACAATATTCGGAACGCTTCCAATTGCCCTAGGTTATGGAGCCGACGGAAAGTCGCGCATACCACTTGGTTTGATAGTTGTGGGAGGGATGATATTTGCTCAGGTTATTACACTTTTTGTAACACCCGGTATTTTCTTAATAATGGATAAGTTTTCTAAGGGTGACGAACAAAAGCAGAGAATAAAAGAGATGGCTGACGATAGAGAACCAATTAAAAATCAGTTGGATAGTTAGTTCGTCAGACGGTTAGACAGGAGTTATTCCGCCTGCGGGATATAACAGATCAGGAAATTCAAAAATAATTATGAGTGCGCCAAGCGAAGCTGGCACAAACAAACTGGATAATCCAGTACGCACAAAGGTTAGCCACCAGTGCGGAATATGACCACATGCACAAGGAGGTAGCATTTTAACGTAGAGAATTAGAGTGTTTTCTGCTAAACACAGAATTAGAAAAAACTGAATACAAGCTGATTCTCATATCAGAACATGCAAAGAGAGACCTTTACATGCAGTTTACGAGCCTAGCTCATCTACTGAATGAGGAATTTCTCAAACTTAGTTTTAACAGCCTTGACAAAAACAAGGCTTTAGGGCTGGACAAAGTCAGCTGGTACGATTATGAACAAAATTTGGATGAGAACTTGACAGAATTGGTTGCAAGGCTGAAACGCAAATCGTTTCGTCCCACGTCAGTCAGAAGAGTATATATTCCAAAAAGTGATTGCCGAAAACGCCCTTTGGGTATTTCGACAATTGAAAACAAAATAGTTGAAAGAGCAGTTGCATGGATATTGGAAAGTATCTATGAAAACGATTTCTCTGATATGTCTTTTGGTTTCATCCAAGGCGTAATTGTCACCAAGCTTTAAAGAAATTGAACGACTTGATAACATACAACTCGGTAAACTATATAGTAGAAGCAGACATCAAAGGGTTTTTTGACAATGTGTCACATGAACAATGATGAAATTTCTACAAATAAGAATCAAGGAGATTTTTACAAGCTGGGTATGTTCAAGAGTAAAAGAATTACTTTTGGAAAAAAAGACATGAACCAATGGCTGGGAGATGTGCGAAATAGAACAAAAACCAAAGAGTGGTGGAAGGTCTTAGCATCAAAACTAACAGGACATTACCAATAC
>CAYTUX010000158.1:0-5474 GCA_964441455.1 uncultured Victivallales bacterium
AATGAAGTTTTTTCTGGGCGAGCAAAGCAACGCTTTGTAAAACAATAACTTACAAGGAATTTTTTTTTTGAACATCATTACGGAGTCAAGAGTTCTGAAATTGTTGCATTATGGTAGCATGAATTTATCAGATATTTTTTTCATGACGATGAGGACATCGTCGCTCCCATTTCTGCAAAACAATATTGATTTGCAAAACTGGGAGCGAGACTCGAGTTTACGAGAGAGGCTTTAACCATTAAAGATAAACAATAGGGTGAAGCTAGCTTTGCTAGTCCTGTCTGCGGGAAACGGAGTGAATGGCCTACATTCGTACTCGTTCTCATAAAGTAGTCTTAACCAGAAAAACAGGGAAAATCAAAATAAAAAACAAATTTTGCTTGAATTTTTCCAAAAATCAGTTACATTACCCTCCTTATTTTAAACACTATGAAAGATCCTGTAATGTGAACATATTTTTAGGAAAAATCCGGTATATATTTTTTGCAATTTTATTTGTCTGCGGCAACCTTTTTGCATCCTCCGTTGTAGAGCATTCAGAGACAACAATGACACACAAAATGATGTTTCTGGTTATACAACTTGGCATAATTCTTTTAATGGCAAAACTTTTCAACCTACTTTTTGAAAAATTAAAACTTCCGGGGGTACTAGGAGAATTAGTCGCCGGTATTATTATCGGCCCTTATATGCTTGGAAGCTTTGCTATACCGGCTCTAGGGTTCCCACAAGGTATGTTCCCTATTGCATCTGCAACATTCCCTGTCAGCCAGGAACTATACGGAATATGTACTGTTGCATCAATTATACTTCTCTTCATGGTTGGGCTTGAAACAGATATAAAAATGTTTATTAAATACTCACTAACGGGAGGACTTGTTGGCATTTTCGGTGTTGCAGGCAGTTTTGTGCTTGGTGACCTTACAGGTATGCTTCTTCTACCTCGACTAATGGGACAGGAGTGCGGATTCTTCTCTGCACCGGCAATTTTTCTTGGTGTGATGTCTACCGCAACATCTGTCGGTATAACAGCCCGAATACTTTCTGAAAAACGTAAGATTGACTCTCCTGAGGGAACAACAATTCTGGCAGGTGCTGTTTTTGATGATGTACTGGGCATTATAATACTTGCTGTTGGTCTTGGCATAATCTCCGCTTCCGGAGAAAGTGGCGGCATTGATTGGGGACATATAGGCGTTATTGCCGTTAAAGCAATTGGCATTTGGCTTACAGCAACAATTGTAGGTGTGCTTATGTCTCACAAAATAAGTATTTTACTGAAGCTATTTAAATCCCGTTCCTCAACAGCAATTATGGCTCTGGCATTTGCTCTTATCCTTGCTGGACTTTTTGAAGAGGCAAAACTTGCAATGATTATCGGTGCCTACGTAATGGGACTTGCTCTTTCAGGAACAGATATCAACAATGTAATACGAGAAAAACTTGATCCAATATATGAATTGCTGGTTCCTGTATTTTTTGCTGTTATGGGTATGCTTGTGAATGTACAGGACATGCTATCTCCAAAAGTATTTATATTCGGATTAATTTATACATTTCTAGCCATAATTGCAAAGGTTGTCGGCTGCGGGCTCCCTACATACTTTTTTAAGTTCAACACGCTTGGAGCCGTAAGAGTTGGTTTTGGAATGTTGCCTCGTGGTGAGGTTGCCTTGATTGTTGCAGGAATTGGTCTTGCAAGTGGTCATCTCTCATCTGAAATATTTGGTGTAGGTATTATGATGACACTTATAACAACAATTATTGCCCCTCCGGTGCTGGTATCTCTCTTTAAATCAGATAAAAGTGGAATGAAAACAGAACAGGACACTGAAGTAATAGAACCAATGATATTTAAGTTTCCATCAAAACAAACTGCAGATATGCTTGTAAAAATTATTGTTAGAACCTTTGAGAGAGAAGGATTCTATGTGCACTTAATTGATAGAGATGCGAACATTTATCAGTTAAGAAAAGAAAAAATAATCTTTGCACTGCAACAAAAACAACAAACGGTAATTTTCACCTGCTCAAAAGAGGAAGCACTTTTAATCAATACATGCATGTTGGAAGTTGTTGCAGAATTTGAACAAATGATGCAAGACCTTAAAAAACCACTCGACAAAGTTAAGTTTGGTAAAAAAATCAGTTTTGCTGAAAACAAAACCACCGACACAAATGAAGGTCTTAGAAAATATGTTGATGAAAACCTACTCATTCTAAACCTAAAAGGAAATACAAAAGAAGAAGTTCTTGAAGAAATGCTCGAACTTGTTAAATCAAGAGGTCTTATAAAGAACTTTGAAGAGGCATCAAAAGCTGTATGGGAAAGAGAAAAGAGTATGTCAACAGGCATGCAGTATGGAATCGCAATTCCACATGGAAGAACAGATGCTGTTGACAAAATAATATGTTCAATTGGAATAAAACCTGAAGGTATTGACTTCGCATCAATCGACGGTCAGCCATCAAGAATATTTGTATTAACTCTATCGCCCGCAACCGGTGCAACTCCATATATGCAGTTTATGGCAATGATAAGTCAGATGATGGACAAAAAAGGTAGAGAACAAATACTGGCTGCAAAAAGTAAAAAAGAACTATTTAAAATTCTAAACGGTGAAAAAGAATCACAGACATCTAAACTCCAAATGCTTACAGACAAAATTGGCAAACACAGAAAAGGTCTGAAACTTAAAGATATCACATCTCCTGAACTAATCAACTGCAACCTAGCTGCCGACAATAAAAAAGATGCAATAATTGAATTGTTGAACCTTATCGCAAAAACAGGCAAAATTGACAATTCTCAGGAAGTTCTAAAAGCGGTTCTTGAAAGAGAAGAGGCAAGCTCTACTGATATATTTAAAAATGCTGCAATCCCACATACTCGAACAAAATCTGTTGATGAAAAAATCTGTGCTATTGGTATAAAAAAAGGTGGTATTGATTTTGGAGAAAAACATAAAGTTGAAGTTATTGCATTAATCCTGACTCCTCTCGATCAACCAATGCACATGGAGCTGATTGCCGGTATTACAGCAAAACTTTCTGAGCACAACATCAAAAAGCTGATCAACGCAAAAACACCTGAAGCTCTATACAAAGCAATCAGTATGTAATAAGCTTATTACTGATACGTAATGCGTAATACGATTTAAAAGAATAAGAAATAAGGACGAAGACAAATTCATTCGAAGCCCACTGAAAAGAGACTTTAGAGCATTGCAAGAATGAAACGCTGTAAAGATGTGAGATGAGGACAACGCTTAATTTTCAAAAAAAATAAAGAACAAGCAGAGCCTATTCTGCTTTTTTTTTGAAAAATGCAGCGGAAGCCACAATCCATAGGTTTACTGCATTTCAATCTTAAAATGCTCTAGCATGTCTAAAACAATGTTCACAGCGAAGCAGCAAACCATTAACTATTATTTTATACCTACGGCTTGTCGCACCGGAGACCAAAACGGCGAAGGTGAAAGCTTTTACACTGTTTAATCTTTACAATTTCTTTCCACTTCCACATAATACGCACCACAGATCGGATTATTATCAGCATCATAAAACCATGTGACTAAATCCAAATTACCTGCATCAAGAGTAACATCAAAGACAACTGATTTCTGCCCGGGTTCAACAGTTTTGGTATACTCCTTATCATCAAGAATAATACGAGCCTGTGCAATCGGCAAAGCAACCCCGGCTTCAAGAACACCATCAGTGACTATTGTCTCTGGGCATGCTTCATCAAGAACAAGTCCGCTCTCTTCCGGCCAACGCCGCAGTTTAAATCTATAATTTCCAGCCTGTTCAACCTGTAAATTCCATAAACTATTCTTACGCTGACCAATTCGCACTTGGAACTGTTGGTCAATAAATACATCCTGCCATTCACAAGCGGTAAGAATCATCGGATTTTCTTTTTTATTGCCAACAATAATCTTCTGAACTTCATTGGCCAGAGACTCAACGCCATTCCACCAGTTTGTTAAAGAATAATGCATTTTAGCGGCAATATCAGGATATTCATCAATAACATTATCCTCCTGCATTGGGTCATTCTCAAGATTATAGAGTGCAGTACCTTCAAGCAATCTCCAGTGTTTCCACAAAACAGCTGCACCTTCCATACGCATTAATGAGCTAGAGTTGGGAACAGGAAAGAAATCTGAATCAATTGGCATCCTACTGAAATTAACAAACAGTTCTCGATTATCATCGACCTTTTTATTGTTAGCCAACACATCAAACAGACTAACTCCATCAAAATAAATATTATGATCAAGTTTAATGTTGCAACATTCAATTAGGGTTGGCAAAATATCCTGAATCTGTGTTAAGCCTGCAATATCTCTTGGTTCACCCAAATTACCATTAGGCCAATTAATAAAACATGGCACACGATGTCCACCTTCCCAAAGAGATCTCTTTCCACCCTTCATTCCAGCATTATAATATGTTGTACCAAAGGTACTGCCATTGTCGGTCATAAAGATCAAAATAGTATCTCTGTCAATACCCTTTTCTTTCAAAAAATCTCTCAACTTTCCAACATGAGTATCAACATTGTGTATCATTGCAAGAAAACGAATAATCATTGAACGCAGATCTGAATCAGGATTAGATATTACAGTTCCGTTACCTGTTTCACCATCCGTCAACTCATGCTCATGCTCTGCAAAATACTTCTCCATGATTTCCCGATCTTCAGTTGGAACCCATAAAGGCTGATGCGGTGCATTGGTTGATAGATATGTTAAGAATGGTTCATTTTTGTCAATCTGCTCTTCCATCCAGTTCATTGCCTCCCTGAAAAAAACCTCCGTGCAGTATCCTTCATATCGCTCTCGTTTACCATGTCTGAAATATACATCATCAAAATAGTCATTATCCCAATAGTCAGGTAAAGAGTTTATATGTGACGATGGAAACCAGAGAGTCTCTTCAAAACCTCGGTCCTGCGGGCGATAAGGATAATTGTCGCCAAGATGCCATTTTCCAAAAAGTCCGGTATGATAACCATCATCCTTAAAAACATCCGCGATCGTCTTCAAGTCTGCTCGAACTAGAGTTCGACCACTGCTGACATTAACTGCACCATTACGTGCGGCATCAAGACCTGTAAGAAGCTGACCTCTTGTAGGAGTACACATCGGCGCTACATGAAAATCATTAAGTCTAACACTCTCATTATGAAGCTTATCCAAATTAGGGGTTAAAGCAACTGGATTCCCATGACAAGCCATGTCTCCATATCCCTGATCATCTGTTATGACAATAATTACATTCGGTCTCTTCTTCATCTTAAAAAACTCCTAAATATAAATTTAAAATTAAATACTAAGTATATACAAAACCTATCAACATGATTTTTTGTAACTTCTCAATAAATCTTTGCTCAACCGCTGAGCAAGATTATTGATATATAGCTGCAATATATTAAAAGTATGGGGGATGTACAAGAAAAAAATGAA
>CAYTUX010000159.1:0-11154 GCA_964441455.1 uncultured Victivallales bacterium
TGAGCAGACAGGAACTCTCGCTTCAGAAAACCTCTTTCGTTTCTCAAATGAGGTGTTTGATGAGACAACTGGTTTTGTTGAGTTCGTGTTCCGTCCATACTTTCCTCCACTCGGCAAGTTTATGAGTAGAGATCCGATTGGTGTTCAGGGGGGACTGAATGAGACTGCGATTTGCGGTAATGATTTGATCAATTACTGGGATGAGTGGGGGCAGAGAATCAAAAAACCATCGTCTCTTTACTCACCGCCTTATGCAAGATTTGTCAAATGGACTTATACCGTTTTGTACAAAAATGAATCAGGAACTAAACAAGCACCAGTTGCTTACACTATGCTTCCCGCAGCTGTTGAAGGTATAATATATAAGAATACTACGATTCTCTGGGTGTTTAAAACGTCTTGTAAATGGACCGTTTTTCTTGTTAGAGTTAATTGTCCAAATCTGACTATGCATTCTATTGCAGATGCAGATGGTGAGTTCGTATTTAAGCCTTTAGTTAGATTGCAGGATTGATATCCTCATTATTAGTCTTTTCAATAAAAAGCTTGTCCATTCTGTTTAGGTGTTTCTTTTTTTTATTAGTTTTGCTATGGTTCTCATTGTTCATATTATATGTTTTACCTTTCTTGATTTGGTGAGATACTTTAATTTAGGTATTATATAACATGAACATTTTTTTTTCTAAATATTATTCGCATTTAAGCTTACACTTTTTACAATTTTCAATTGTTCTCTTATGTGGTTGACAAAGTCCTCTTTATCATGTATCATTTACAAAATTTTTTTATCAAATAGGAAGAATATAATTATGGCAGACAAGATTTTGGTAAACGGTAATGAAGCTGTCGCACATGCGGCACTTGCGGCAGGCGTAAAAATGGGTATTGGATATCCGGGGACACCTTCTACGGAAATTTTAGAGACTTTTTCAGAGATTGGTGGACATGCTCAGTGGGCTCCAAATGAAAAGGTTGCACTGGAAGTTGGGATTGGTTCAGCTTTTGGAGCGGCACGTACAATTGTTACAATGAAGCATGTTGGTGTGAATGTTGCTGCAGATCCGCTTTTTACGGTTGCTTACGAGAAAGTTGATGGAGCTTTAGTTATTGTTGTTGCTGACGATCCAGGTATGGCTTCAAGTCAGAATGAACAGGATAGCAGGAGCTATTCAAGAGCCGCCGGTGTTGTTATGCTTGAACCTTCGTCATCGCAGGAAGCATATGATTTTCTCGGAAAAGCAATTGAAATTTCTGAACGCTGGAACGTACCTGTTTTTTTGAGGTTGACAACAAGAATATGTCATTCAAAGACTGTTGTAGAACTAAATGATATTTCCAAACCGACAGTTGAGACTCATTATGAAATTAACATTCCGGAACGAGTTATGGTACCTGCTTTGGCAAGAGCCGCACATAGAAGAATGGTTTCTAAAATTCATGAGATAGAAGATTGGGCGTGCAGTTCTGATTCAGGTATGACATTTGAGAAAGATGGAGATAAGTCAATTGGTATTATTACTTCAGGCATATCTTATATGCATGTATGTGAGGCTGCACCGGAAGCGGGAGTGTTAAAACTGAATATGTCTTATCCTTTTCCCGATAAAGTTGTTAAAGAATTTGCGGCAAAGTATGACAAGGTAGTCATAGTGGAAGAGGGAGACAGAATTATTGAGAAAGATTGCCGAATGGTCGGAGTTGAAGTTATTGGTAAGCCTGAAGAATTTCTTTTTGGAGAACTTGATGTTGCAAGAACCAGGAAGTTAATAGCCGGAGACGGTTCACCTGATGCGCCTGCACCTAAAGGGCGTCCGCCACAACTATGCGTAGGCTGTCCACATCGTTACTCATTTCAGGTGCTGAAAGATTTAGATGCAATTGTTACCGGAGATATTGGTTGCTATACATTAGGCGTTATGCCTCCTTTTGAAAAGATTGATACATGTGTATGTATGGGAGGAAGTATTGGTGTGGGTCTGGGACTAAGACATGTTCTTCCTGATGATCAGGCAAGAAAAGTTGTAAGTGTTATTGGTGACAGCACATTTATGCATAGCGGACTGACCGGTGTGGTTGATATGGTTTATAATAAGCCGAAGACAGGTCATGTAGTTATGGTGCTTGACAACAGTATAACAGCGATGACAGGTATGCAGGAGCACCCCGGAACCGGTAGGGCTCTTGATCACTCCGCTGCTTATCAGGTAAGTATTGAAGAAGTCTGCAGAGGTATCGGAGTCGAAAATGTCGCAACTTTTGATCCATTGAAAGAGCTTGAAGAGATGAAGGCCACACTAAAAGATTATTTGGAAAATGATAAGGTGGGTGTGATTGTTGCACGACGTGTATGTGTTATTGCTGCAAAAAGTATTGCAATGTACAACAAAGAGTAAATAATATTAAAATAAATTTGATTGGAGAATTGATGAGAGATAAAGTGGTAAATGTTGTTTTTGCAGGCATTGGTGGTCAAGGGGTTTTAAAAGCATCTGATATATTAGCCGATGCAGCATTCGCAGAAGGTCTTGACGTTAAAAAAGCAGAAGTTCATGGAATGAGTCAGCGCGGGGGATCCGTTTCAAGTGATGTTCGTTTCGGGAAAGGTGTGTTAAGTCCGATGGTTCCTAAAGGTGAAGCAGATTTTCTTGTTGTGCTTGATGAAACACAGTTTGAACCAAACGAAGCCTGTTTGTCTGAAAATGGGCGGTTAATTACAGTTGAACTTCTTGATCTTTCCAGACTTAAATCTCCTAAATGTGTGAATATTGCATTATTGGGTGTCTTAAGTAATTTTCTTGATCTTGATGTTAATATTTTAAAAGATTCAATAAAGGCTAATTTAGAGGAAAAACTTCATGAAATGAATATGTCTGCTTTTGATTATGGTCAGAGTATTAAAATGTAAATGAGAGGATAATGATGAGTACATATTGGAATGACAAGAATAGTCCTATGAATCCTGTTAGTGCTCCGGATTTTCTGCCGCTGGAGCAGATGAGAGAGTTACAGCTTTACAGGTTGCAGGGAGTAGTCAAGCACTGTTATAATAATGTTGAATTCTTTAAGAATCGTTTAGATGAAAAATCTATAAAGCCGGAAGATATAAAGACTCTTGAAGATATTGCTAAGTTACCATTCTCTGTTAAGACTGATCTGAGGGATAACTATCCATATGGTCTTTTTGCAGTACCAATGAATGATATTGTACGTCTCCATGCATCAAGTGGAACAACGGGGAAACCAATAGTTGTGGCCTATACAGAAGAAGATATGAAGGTCTGGGTTAATGTAATAGTTCGTTCATTGGCTGCTTGCGGAGTATCAAGTGAAGATATAGTTCAAAATGCTTACGGATATGGACTTTTTACAGGCGGGCTTGGACTTCATTATGGAGCAGAAGCTCTTGGAGCAACAGTAATTCCTATTTCAGGGGGTAATACTAACAAACAGATAATGCTTATGAATGATTTCGGTTCAACTGTTATTTCAGTAACTCCAAGTTATTTTCTTCATGTTGTTGAAGTTGCCACAGAAATGGGAATAAGCATAAAAGACTTACCGTTAAGAGTTGGTATATTTGGAGCAGAACCATGGACACTTGAGATGCGTGAACGTATTGAAAAAGAGGCCGGTATTAAGGCCTATGACATTTATGGACTTTCAGAGATTATTGGTCAGGGGGTTGGCGTTGAATGTTCAGAACAAAACGGGCTGCATATTTTTGAGGATCATTTTTATCCTGAAATTATTGATCCTGAAACATGCGAAGTCCTTTCTGATGGAACGGAGGGTGAACTGGTATTGACAACATTGACAAAACAGGCTATTCCTATGATTCGTTACAGAACACGTGATATAACCAAAATAATGACAGAGACGTGTAAATGTGGTAGAACAATAAGAAGGATTGAAAAGATCAGTACGAGAAGTGATGATATGATGATTATCAGAGGTGTAAATGTCTTTCCATCTCAGATTGAAGCTGCTCTTTTGGCTGTTGAGGGAACACTTCCGCATTATATGATTTATCTCACTAAAGAACATGATCTTGATTGTATTGAGGTAAAAGTTGAAATAAATTCAGCTCAGTTTGGTGACACGGTGTCTGCAATTGAAACTTTGAAATCTAGAATTGCCGAATCCATTAAGAGTGTTGTTGGAATATCTGTAAAGGTTACTTTGGTTGAACCGAAGACTATTGAAAGAAGTCAAGGTAAAGCTAAACGTGTTATTGATTTAAGAAATACTAAATAGGAGTTTTTACTATGAAAATAAAGCAGTTATCACTATTTATTGAGAATAAACCGGGACATCTTGATAGTATTTGTGCTGATCTGGATAAGTATGGAATTAATATTATTGCTCTCTCTTTGGCAGACACAACATCTTTTGGCATTTTAAGACTTATTGTTGACGATTGGGAAAAAGCAAAAGCATCTTTAGAAACTGAAAAACATGTTGTTAAGGTCACAGAGGTTGTTGCAGTTGAAGTTTCTAATCATCCCGGAGGATTGGTTAAAATTCTTGATGCAATTGAAAACTCAGAAATTAATATTGAGTATATGTATTCATTTGCCGAAAATCCGAAGCTAAACACCGTTGCTCTAATTTTTAGGTTTGATAAACCTGATCTTGCAGTTAGAATGCTTGATAAAGCAGGTATATCAGGGATTGATTCAATTTCAGTATTTAATTGAAAACGGGGAATAGTTGTGTTACCTGAAGAAAATGTAAGTGGTAAAAGTTAGATTGTAAAAGTTTGTGTTGCTTCGCAACTTCTTTATATTAATACCGAGTTTTTCCTGCAAGCTCAGCGTTAGCAGAGAAAAGTTAACATCAACTTTTCGGACGCCGGGGACGGCGTCCCTCCCAATCTTGCAATATAATACTGATTTGCAGATTTTAAGGTAGCACACTCGACCAACGGAAGAGAGGCTTTAACTCGCATAAAGCAACGAAGTGGTCTATCTTCCATCCCGCAGAGCGGAACTAGCAAAGCTAGGTGGCGTTAACACTTGCAACGAAGATCGTTGTGTTACCTTAGGAAACATTTGTGAAATTGCAGCAACGAGACAACTATTTTAAGGAATGGATGAATATTGACAAAAAAAAATATACTGTATTTATAAAAGACATCTGCAATGTTATAAAGCTTATTTGGCGTAGCAGCAGATCCTGGACAATTGCGGGGCTTTTCCTTGTTGTAATCAATGGTGTTCTTCCATTAGCAAATATATATTTGATAAAACTTGTTGTTGATACAGTTGGTGCAGCGACAAAATCAAATCCTGAAGACCAGCATGCACTATTTATGAAGGCAACAGTTTATATATGCATGATGGGAACGGCAACGATATTAACGGCTCTTTGTCGTTCTCTGTCTGAATTTATAGAAGTTGCTCAATCTCAATGTGTAACCGATGAGGTACATGATATTCTGCATGACAAATCTCTGGCTGTTGACTTGGAGTATTATGAAAATCCGGATTATTATGACAAATTGCATCTTGCTCAGAAAGAAGCTCCATATCGTCCAATGGGTATTCTTAGAAACCTAAGAAGTCTGCTGCAGTCAATAATATCATCTGCCGGTATTTTTGCAATGCTGATTGTTTTCAACTATTGGGTTGCTATTATAATATGCTTGTCTCTACTTCCCAGTTTTTTTGTTAAATCTAAGTTTTCAAACAAGCAGTTCAGATGGCGCAGAAGACAGTCGCCAAAAGATCGTCTGTCCTGGTATTTTAATATGATTTTGACATGGGATGAACATGCAAAAGAGATTCGATTGTTTAATAACGGTAAAGTATTTAAAGAGCGCTTTCATAACGTCAGGACACTGCTTAGAAAAGAGCAGATATCGTTAGTGAAGCAGAGAACTATTGCTGATCTTATTGCCCAAATTATTGCAACTGTTGCACTTTTTGGATGTATGGCATATGTCGGACAGAGAACGATTCATGGTTCAATAGCAATTGGCAGTCTTGTTATGTATTTTCAGGCATTTCAGAGAGGGCAGGGGTTCATGTCAAATATTCTTTCAAGTATGACAAGTCTATATGAAAACCAATTGTTTCTAAGAAACTTTTATGAGTTTCTTGATCTGAAGCCCAAGTTAATTGATCCGCCGGAACCATTGCTGATACCAAAAAAGAGTGAGTATTCGGTTGAACTGAATAATGTGAGTTTTAACTATCCCACATCAAAGGAAACCGTTCTTGATAATGTTTCTTTCAAAATAAAAAAAGGTGAGCATATTGCTATTGTCGGCGAAAATGGTGCAGGGAAAACGACTTTGATAAAATTGTTGTGTCGTCTGTATGAACCAACAAAAGGTGTCATTAAGTTTAACGGCAATGATATCAGAAGATACTCAATTGATGATTTCAGAAAGCACTTAAGTGTTGTTTTTCAGGATTTTGCAAAATATAATGTATCTGCTAAAGAGAATATTTGGTATGGTAATGTGGATGTAGATATCACGTCAGATCGAATTGTGGAATCAGCCAAGCTTTCCGGTGCCGATGAAGTTATTAAGAAGTTGCCCTACGGTTACGAAACAATTTTGGGCAAGAGGTTTACGGAAGGACAAGATATGTCTGTGGGGCAGTGGCAGAAAGTTGCTATTGCAAGGGCATTTATGAGAGACGCTGAACTTCTTATCCTGGATGAACCTACAAGTGCTTTGGATCCGGAAGCGGAAGCAAATATTATTGCCAAATTTAGTGAGCTGACAAAAGGCAAGACGGCAATAATTATCAGTCATAGACTATCGACTGTTAAAGGTGTTGATAGGGTTATAGTTTTAGATAAAGGGGCTCTTGCTGAAAACGGTACCCATGACGAGTTAATTGAACTAAATGGTATATATGCAAAGTTGTTTGAATTGCAGGCAAAACAATACCGATAAAGAAATTTGTAGGGGCGACATGCATGTCGCCCGTACGGGGATTGTTTTGCCATTGTTGTTGGATTTTGTTTTATTGGGTTAAATAGGTCTCATCTGTCCCATTTGTTTTACAGAAATAATAGGTGAATTAAAATGGTTGTTAAAATAATAAATGGTTCTCAGATAGAAGTTATTAAAGATGTCTATTCAATTGATTTGCCGGGAGCTGATGGCAGGTTGACAGTAATGGTCAGGCATCTTCCAATTTGTGCGACATTGAAAAAAGGAGTTGCAGATATAACTTTTGAAAACAAAGAAAAGCAGAATATTAATATTTTGCCCGGAATATGTCTTTTCCAAAACGATGTTATGGAGATTATATTTTCCGAATATGTTATATAGGGACGAAAGATTTTTCGCCCGTACGGTGCTATTGAGAAAATTATTTTTTAAGGTGAGACATATCTCTTATCTTTTAAACAGAAAGGAAAAAATATGTTAAAAGATATTGTTAAGAAGGCTAGAAGCTATAGAAGGTTCAAGCAGGAACCGATTTCAATGGAACAGCTTGAAGAGTTAGTTTGTTTGGCAAGATTTGCTCCATCCGGCGCCAATTCTCAACCAATCAGGTATGTTCTGGTTAATGACAGAAATATTTGCAGGAAACTTTATCCATCAATTTCTTGGGCAGGGGCTCTGACAGATTGGGATGGACCGGCAGAAGGAGAAAGACCTGTTGCATATATAATGCTTGTTGCTGAAAGACCTGCAACAATTAATACGGGTATTGCCGCTCAGACAATAGTACTTGGAGCAATGGAGCAGGGAATTGGAGCCTGTATGATTGGTGCACTGAAAAGAGATTATGCTGCAAAAATTGTTAATCTTAATCCTGATTATAAAATAGAACTTCTTATTGCTTTGGGATATCCTGGCGAAACTATTGTTGTTGACGATATCAATGATGGCTCAAAATTAGCATATTACAGAGATGATCAAGATGTCCACCATGTACCTAAAATAGTTCTGGATGATATGATTTTAAATAAAATCTAGTAGTCCGGGTTCATGCTGTTTAGGGAAAAATGAGAGATAAAGTTGTAGTTTTTAGCGATATACACGCTGATATACCTTTTGGTTGGAAGCAAAAGATAGAGACATTAGTTCGACCAAATTGGCAGGGTGCCGACATGGTTATATTAATGGTGATACTATCAATTGGACATCAAATTATAAGTTTGACCAAACTTCTGAGGTGGTTGACTATATTAATAAAATATGTGGTGAAGATGGGCTTGAGATTATATGTACCGGAGCTTTTCACTCGTATGCTAAACCATTAGCCGTTTCCATGGAGGGAAGCAATGTGTCTTGTTTCAAACCAAAAAAAAATCGCACCTGATTTTTCAAGTACGATGATATATCAGAAAATGGAGGCGTGAAGCGGAATTGAACCGCTGTAGCAAGTTTTGCAGACTCGTGCCTAACCACTCGGCCATCACGCCAATATCCTATTTTTCATAAGAAGTGCAGGATTATTACAAAAATCCACCAAACTGTCAAATAATAAAAACACTTTTTCCTGCTTTTTTATATTCCCAAGGAATTTAAGGACATTAACGACTTTAAAGTCTTTAAAAATGTGAAGAGCTTGGGTTGAAACTTACAACGTATAATGCATTTACGCACTTCTTATAGACCTATGGCTTTTCACAATATAAAAGCAACAAAACATTCAACCAGAAAAACAGGGTCTTAATTTTAAATTAACCATTACTGACTTGACCTAAATTCTTTTTTTTGTGATAATCAGGAAAAATTTATTTTTGTATAAAATTGCTCAACATAGGACTATTAAACAATGAAATATAGATCAGTAGGTGAGTCAGCTCAGGTTGTTATTAAAAATGTAAGAGATCTCATAAATCTGATAGATTTAGATGATACACATTGGGTAGCAACAAGTGCTCCGGTTGAAGCTTTTCATATTAATAAGGATTTTCTGCAATATCTGGATACAGAAAAAGATGGACTTATCAGTTCCAATGAAATTAAATTTTCCTTAAAGTGGTTTTTTGATTTGTATGAAAAACCTTTAGAACTTAAGATGGGTGTGGATATTCTGGATCCTGATGAACTCAAAAAGAGCTCTAAATATTTTAATGATATAAACGAGGTACATCATTATTTAAAAAACAACTCCAATCACGAACAAGTTCTTCTAAGTCATGTTGTTAAGTTGAAAAATGAGATTCAGGCAATAATTATTCAACAAAGTCCTATTGTGTTTGCCGATTCAATTGAAGAACAATCATTAAAGGAATATTTTGCTGATATCGTAGCCATACATGGAGGATGTGAACATCCTGCGGGGGGTCGTGGTGTCAGTGTTGTATCAGTTAATGAGTTTCAGGAAGTTATTGCCAAGTGGATTGAACGGCAGGCTGTCTCTAATTTGTCTGATGACAAACATAAAACAGAAGTTTTTCCTTTCGCAAATCAGACTCCTCAGGTTTATGCAATATTTGAATCAATTAACGACAAAATGGAACACTATTTCTCTCTTTGTGATTTAGTAAAACTTGATCCTGCTTTGAAAAAATCATGCTGGCCAATAATGAACCATGATAAATCTATTGACCTGAAAGATCCCCGTCAGGTTAAAGATATTATGTATGATGCACCTGTTGCAGAACCTAATAATCAGAAAATTCTGCTATTTGACGGATTTATAAATCCTGCATATGTGGATATTGTTAAAAGCTTCTATCTAAATATTTTTGAAGAGCTGTATGGACATGAAGATATTATGGAGTATAGTCAATGGCAGAAAATTAAATCTGTTTTTGAACCATACAAAAGATGGGTTGAAGCTAAACCTGATATTGATATGTCAAACTTTTCAAAAGAAAAATTGCAGAAGTATCTGCAGACAGACATTTCAAATCGAGCACTTGATCATATTGAATCTATTCCACAGCCGACAGTATCTTTTGACCAGATTATTCTTGCAGAGAAGATGATGCTTTTTCGAAAGTTATTTGTTTTATTTGCAAATAACTATGTATCAATGCCTGAGTTATATGATTATACAAGACCATCAATTTTGGAAGAGGGTACACTGATAATGGATGGCAGAAGATTTAACCTTGCCATTAGGGTTTTTAATCAGGCAGAACATATGCTGGTGACAAAGAACTCTTCAACCTATGTTATGTATGTAGAGTTGACGCATAAGCCATTGAACAAAAAGATGGAGGTTGCTGTTCCTCTTGCCCGCGGTATGAGTGGTTATATAATGATTGGGAAACGTGGCATTTTTGAACATGTTGACGGAATCATAATGCAGGCTAAAGTTGTTCAGATTGTAGATTTTCCAGTCAGTTTTCTTGATGCAATTCTGAAGCCCTTCAAAAAACTTGGAGAAGCGGTAACAGCAAAGATTGACTCCATTGCCTCAAGTGCGGAGAAAAACTTACTTGCAACAACGGATTCATTAATTGATCCAAGCAAAAAGGTGGCTGCACCGGCTGCTGCCAATAACAATCAGACAGCCGGAATGATTGCCGGCGGTGGTTTTGCTATTGCAGCAATTGGCTCATCGTTAGCATTTATGACTAAAACTCTGTCTTCCATCCATCCAAGTCGTATTATTATTTTTGTTGTCTGCTTAATTCTGGCAATGCTTATTCCTCTTTCTATTGTTGCTTTTATTCGTCTTGCAAGACGAGATATTTCATGTCTGCTTGAAGGAGCAGGGTGGGCAATTAATCCACGCTTGAGAATTACCAAACGCATGAAAAAATATATTTCCGAAAGAACAGTCAAGTCAATCATCTTCGGCATCTGCATTACACCTAAAAAAAACTAATGATAATGGTCAATGGTTTGCCATTTCACTACCTTCGTTGCTTGGTCAGACTGTGTTAAGTTGTTTAGTCCTTAGTCCACAGTCATTTTGTCACAAGTTTGTATTTCAGACAATCTATTCTTTTTGAACATGGGTCATGTGTTTTAAGTCCTGCGTCAAAAGAAATTAAACCATTGATTAAACTATTTTTGTATTTGTAAGTTAATTGTCCTTAAATTTCTGGTTGAGAGGATAAACATGTTTTTAAATCAATGAAATCAGGGTTTACATTATACTTTTATCACCCTTTGGGTGATAAATTCAGAACTCTTGACTCCGTAATGATGTTCAAAAAAAAAATTCCTTGTAAGTTATTGTTTTACAAAGCGTTGCTTTGCTCGCCCAGAAAAAACTT
>CAYTUX010000160.1:0-6863 GCA_964441455.1 uncultured Victivallales bacterium
CACATCGGGAGGGTTGCCCAGCTATTAACTTTACATTGGAGTTTTATATAGGATTGTTTTTTCTGATATGTTAGTAGCTGGGCCGCCGACCGAAAACAAAAATCAACCAGAAAAACAGGGATAATAATGTTTTAAATGACTTTTTCATTGTTAAAAACAGTATATTTTAATAAAATTCTGAACTTAATAACAAAATATTTTTTTGAAAGGAAATAAATGAAATACGGAATAGAGACAGATCTTACAGATAAAGTTGCATTTATTACAGGTGGAGGTGGCGTACTATGCGGATGTATGGCTAAAGCCCTTTCTGAGGCCGGTGCAAAAATCGCAATTGCAGATCTGAGAAAAGAGGCGGCCGAGGCAGTTGCAAATGATATTATTGATGCAGGTGGTATTGCTATGGCTGTCGAGTGTAATGTTTTAAACAGAGAAAGTATAGAAGCTGCAAATCAGGAAGTTATAGCCGAATTCGGAGAGACTGATATACTTATAAATGGTGCAGGCGGAAACCATCCAAATGGTACCACATCAATGGAGTTCATGAGCAAAGAAGTCCTAAGCAACACAGATGAAAACGTAAAAACATTTTATGATCTGGATCCGGATGGCATACAGTTTGTCTTTAATCTTAATTTTTTAGGCACACTGCTTCCATCTCAAGTGCTGACAAAAGGTATGGTAAAAAAAGGAGCCGGAACTATAATCAACATTTCTTCAATGAATGCATTTACTCCGCTCACAAAAATTCCGGCATATAGTGCTGCAAAAGCTTCTGTCAGCAACTTCACTCAGTGGCTTGCAGTGCATATGTCTAAGGTCGGAATAAGAGTTAATGCTATTGCTCCGGGATTCTTCCTGACAGATCAGAACCGTAGTCTGCTGACAAATGAAGATGGTTCTTATACTGCCAGAGCAGAAAAGATATTAAACAACACTCCAATGGGTGAATTTGGTGTTCCTGAAGATCTTATCGGTGCTTTGCTGTGGTTGACTTCAGAAGAAGCTGCAAGGTTTGTTACCGGCACAGTAATTCCTGTTGACGGAGGTTTTGCCGCATATAGTGGTGTGTAAATTCCGGCAAGATATAAAAAGGCTTGAATTATAACGGTATTGATCAGAAAACTATGAAACCTAAAGTAATATATATATCCGGATTCAGGCAACATGCCGGTAAAACAATAACCAGTTTAGGGCTTATATATCTCTTGAGAAAAATATATAAACATGAAGATATCGGCTATATAAAACCTGTTGGGCAGGACTTGTACACGTTGGAAAATGGTACAAAAACAGATAAAGATACTAAAATACTTCAAAATTTTCTGCTGCCGGAGCTTGACCTGAATTTAGCTTCCCCTGTAAAAATTCCGTCAGGCGTAACAAAAACTTTTTTAACATCCGAAAATCGAGAGCAGATTACCCGTAATTACATAAGAAGCATTGAAGATTCCATAGCCTCTATATCCGATAAAAAGATCATTATAGCTGAAGGAACAGGCCATCCGGGCGTCGGAAGTATTGTAGGATTGTCCAATGCAGATGTGTGTAAGATCATTAATGCAGAAATTATATATCTTGCGGGAGGAGGATTAGGAAAATCTATTGATATGTTGACAACAGATTTAACTTTTTTTGCTGCAAAAGGTGTTCAAGTCAGAGGCATTATATTTAACAAGATATTTCCTCACAAACTTGAAATCATGAAGAAATATATATCTGAGGAATTTCTGAATATGATGTACAAAGGGTATTTTAAAAATCCAATACAAATTTTAGGATTTTTGCCTGAAATTGAATATCTGAACAAACCTTCCATGAAACAGATTATGAAAATATTTCCAGATGCACGCCCCATAGATGATCCAAATTGTAAAGAATGGGAAAAACCATGTGGCAATATAAAGATTATTTCTATACCCGATGAATTTTTCCACCCTGAAGAGTATCTTCAATCAAGAGATGTTATCATCATAAGTGCAGGTTCTGAAAAAAGACTGTCCAGAATTATCGAATATAATAAAAGCTTGAAAAGTAAACTTGCCGGTATAATATTGTCGTGTACACGTACCTCAAGTCTTGATAAGGAACAACTTGAAAATATACAGAATCAAGGCATTCCTGCATTTTCAGTAAGCACAGACACGGCAAAAACAGATAGCATGCTCTACAATTGTATGGATAACACCAAGCTACAATCATATGACTCTGAAAAGATTTATCAAGTATTTGATCTGTTTGAAAAGTACTATAGTTTTGACAAGTTTAGAGAGGTTTTTCAAATTTAATATTTGGGCAGTATTTCAACTGAAGTCTCTGATAGCGGCAGATAAGCTGTTTTATCTTTCTCTGACAATATTGGATCAATATCATTCCCCCAATCTATTAACAAATCCGGATCACTCCATAAAATACCACCATCATCTTGAGGATCATAGAAATCAGAGCATTTGTATGTAAATAGAGCTGTTTCACTCAACACACAAAAACCGTGAGCAAATCCTTCCGGTACATAAAGCTGACAACAATTTTTGTCTGACAATATTGCACTAACTGATTTTCCAAACCATGGTGAACCAACTCTTATATCAACTGCAGCATCGAAAACTACACCTTGTACAACTGACACTAATTTGGCTTGAGGATGCCTGATCTGAAAATGTAATCCTCTCAGTGTTCCCTTCCTGGAAAAAGACATATTGTCTTGAACAAAATTATTTGGAATATCAAATTCACCATACTTTCGTTCACTATATGTCTCTATAAAAAATCCTCTTTCATCGCCAAACTTTTTTGGTGTAAGCAATTTTACATCAGGAATAGACAACGATTCACATTTTAAATTATTATCCACTTAATCTCCAATCCTACAATTATTTTTTTCATTAAACCTTATTTATTCATAAATTGCGTAGCGAAATAGTGTAAAGTGCTTAAGATCAATTGGATAGTGAAAAATAATGGGTGAAGATTTATAGACATAAATCAAAATCATTATTTAAACTATCACTTTGAGATTAAGTGCTGTACGCTATTGCAGTAGTAATTTCATGAATAATTCAGGTTAACTATTTCAAACAGATACTTTCCATAATCATTGTTTTTCATTATTTCTGCCTGCTCTAAAAGTTCTTTTTCAGATATATATCCCAGTTTATATGCTATCTCCTCAATACATGATATCTCTGTGCCCTGTCTTTCCTGAATTGTCTGAACAAAATTTGATGCCTGTAATAAAGATTCATGTGTACCTGTGTCCAACCAGGCAAATCCCCTACCCAATAATTCAACTTTTAGTTTTTCTTCTTTAAGATATATTAGGTTAAGGTCTGTAATCTCCAACTCACCTCGTGGTGATGGTTTGAGGTTCTTTGCTTTTTCAACGACAGAGTTATCATAAAAATAGAGCCCCGGAACAGCATAATGTGATTTTGGCGAATCCGGCTTTTCTTCAATACTTGTAACCAATCCATTATCATTAAAATCAACAACTCCATAGCGTTCAGGATCTTTTACATAATATCCGAATATTAACCCGCCGCTATCTATCTGACCGGCTTTTACAAGCATTTCCGATAAACCGTGCCCATAGAAAATATTGTCACCTAGAATAAGACATACAGTATCATCACCTATAAAATCTTCACCAATAACAAAGGCTTGAGCAAGTCCATCCGGACTGGGCTGCTCTCTGTACTCAAAAGAGAGTCCAAGTTGAGAGCCATCTCCAAGAAGTTTTTTGAAATAAGGAAGATCTTCCGGTGTGCTTATAATAAGAATTTCCCTGATACCGGCCTCCATTAATGTTGACAAAGGGTAGTATATCATGGGTTTATCATATACAGGCAATATTTGTTTACTTATAACACGAGTTAAAGGGTAAAGACGTGTGCCTGACCCGCCAGCAAGAATAATACCTTTCATTGAAATCTCCTCTAATAATTCTCTTTTATCCAATTTTGATACTCACCCGATCGAACAGATTCTGACCACTGCATATTTGACAAATACCATTTTACTGTTTTTCTGATTCCGGTCTCAAAAGATTCCTTGGGACTCCACCCAAGTACATCCTCAATCTTACTGCAATCAATCGCATATCTTCTGTCATGCCCCAATCTATCCTTTACAAAAGTTATTAATGATTCTCTAGGCTCTCCGCCGGATAACGGTTCTGCAATCTCATCTACTAACTGACATATAATCTTTACAACATCAATATTTTTCATTTCATTACAGCCACCAACATTGTATGTCTCACCCGAAACACCTTTGGTCATCACATCCCATATCGCAATACAGTGATCTTTTACAAAAAGCCAGTCGCGGACATTTTTCCCATCACCATAAACGGGTAAAGATTTACCATCTAGTGCGTTTAGAATCATCAATGGTACAAGTTTTTCCGGAAACTGATATGGACCATAATTGTTTGAGCAATTAGAAATTGTAACAGGCAGACCAAATGTTTCATAATAAGCCCTTACTAAATGATCTGATGATGCTTTAGAAGCAGAATATGGACTGTTTGGCGCATATGGTGTATCTTCTCTAAAAAGACCTTCATCACCCAGACTGCCGAAAACCTCATCTGTACTGACATGATGAAACCGAACAATCTGATCTTTATGATCATGTGCAACTTTAAGAAGATTATATGTTCCAAAAATATTTGTATTTATAAAATCATCAGGATGTAAGATTGATCTGTCAACATGAGATTCTGCTGCAAAATGGCAAAGGGCATCCACTTCAAACTCGGAAACAATTGCACTTATCGCATCATAATTACATATATCTGTTTTTTTAAACACATATCGTTCACCATATTTATCGGCTATACCCTCAAGACTTAGCGGGTTGCCTGCATATGTCAAAACATCTACATTGATAACTCTGCCTGAAAAATCAGTATCTTCAAAAAGATATCTGATAAAGTTTGAACCGATAAAACCACACCCCCCTGTTACAATAATATTATTATACATCTGTTCTTTCCTTTAAAAGTTTAGTGAATTCAGCAAGATCAACTCTCCAATCAACCATTACATTGATTTTTAACTCTTTAAGTCGTCTGTTTTCTAAAATTGAATTAGTTGGTCTTTTTGCAGCTGTCGGATACTCATCTGATGTACATGCTTCCATTTTAAAAGGAATTCCATATTGCTCTAAAAATGTCTTTGCAAGATCATACCAGGAACAATATCCTTCTCCTGCAGCATGAAAAATACCTGTAGCCCGATACTCAACAACCTCTTTAATCTGTTTTGCCAAAGTTCTTGAAAAAGTTGGACTCCCATATTGATCAGAGACTACTCTAATCACTCTTTCAGAATCTTCTTCAGCAAGTCTCAGCATTGTTTTAAGAAAGTTTTTTCCATGTATGCCATACAACCATGCTGTTCTCAATATTGCATAATCTGAAGTTTCTGCAGCAACAGCATTTTCCCCTTCAAGCTTGGTTGTTCCATATACAGAAACCGGAGCTGTTGCATCGCTCTCAATAGATGCCTCCGGCAAACTTCGATTACCTGCAAATACATAATCTGTAGATATATGTAATAAAAATATCTTTTTTTCATTACATATTTTAGCAAGATTTTTTGGTCCTAAAGCATTTACTTTCCAGGCATTTTCTTCATCATTCTCTGCTGCATCAACATTTGTATATGCCGCACAGTTTACAATAACATCAGGTTTGTTTATATTTATTACAGAACACAATGATTCTAACGATGTAATGTCAATCTCCGGCAGGTCTAAACCTATAACATTGTTTTCCTTAAAAACCTCAAGACAGTCATGACCAAGTTGACCATTTGACCCAACAATAAGAATTTTTTGCATAACTAAATCTCCTACTCAATAAAATTTGCAGTTTTTGCTGACTCTACAGTATTAAAAAGCAGCATAGTAATAGTCATTGGACCGACTCCCCCCGGAACAGGCGTGATTAGTGATGCCTTCTCAAGTAATGAATCAAAATCCACATCTCCAACAAGACGATATCCTCGCTTCTTCGATAAGTCTTCAACTCTGTTAACCCCAACGTCAATAATCACAACTCCATCTTTAACCATATCCGATTTTATTGTATTCGGACGACCGGCTGCCGCAATAATGATATCTGCCTGCTTTGTAAATGCTGTTAAGTCTTTTGTTCCTGTATGACATACAGTAACTGTGGCATTGGCATTTTTCTGTTTCTGAAAAAGCATATTTGCCACCGGTTTGCCGACAATATTGCTGCGACCAACAACCACAACATGTGAACCTGAAACTTCAACACCGCTACGCCCTAAAAGCTGCTGAATTCCATGAGGCGTGCAAGGAAGAAAACATTTTTCACCAATAACCATTTTGCCCAAATTGACAGGATGAAATCCATCAACATCTTTTGCCGGATCAATCGTCATAATAACTTCAGCCTCATCCAGATGCTTTGGCAAAGGTAACTGAACAAGAATACCGTTAATCTTAGGATCTTTATTCATCTTCTTAACCAAAGCAATCAATTCAGCTTGTGTCGTATCAGCCGGCAACCTGTTATCATCAGAATAAATACCAATTTCACCACATGCCCGTTCTTTTGCTTTAACATATGATTGCGATGCAGGATCTTCCCCTACCAATATAACTCCTAAACCCGGAACAATACCCTTTTCCTTTAATGCTAAAACTTCTTCTTTTAATTCCAATCTAATATCTTCTGCAATTTGCTTGCCATCAATAACTTTTGCTGTCATATATATATCTTCCCTTAACCTGAATTATTCATAAAACTTCTACTGCGATAACGTATAGCACTTAATCTCAAAGATTTAGCTTAAATAATAATTTTGACCCCGCTACCAAAGCCTTGC
>CAYTUX010000161.1:0-4553 GCA_964441455.1 uncultured Victivallales bacterium
ACAGACAGCCAATACGTCGCATAAGCTCTTGGTTGTCAATGTCTTCGACATCAGGTTGTTCTAAAAGAATATGGTAATGGTTGTCCATAATCGCATAGCTTAGGACTTTGCATCCACTATACTGTTCGACTTTTCTCATGATCTGTCGAAACTTCTCCTTCTTGTAATCAGTATCCATCCATGCTCTTCTATCGGTACACCGACAGAAAGTATGATAGATGCTTTTACCAGGCAATTTAACTCTAGGTAATGGCATAATATATCCCTTTCATTTAAAGTTACTCTTAATATATATCACTTTTATGAAATATTGCAAGTAAAATCTTTAAAGATGCCTGTCTTATATCTGTAAAGATGCCTGTCTTATATCTGTTTTTTTGATTAAATATCCTTTTTGGGGTGCCGCCAACCTTAAGCGGGTGAGCCAAGGAAAGCCGTTGAAGAAAGTTAGAAGTTAAAAGGGATCCGCCTCCGTTCCTTACGGCGTGACATGAAGTGGGAAAATACAGGTAGAGCGAAGCTCGTTCTTTTGTGAATTTTGTGCTTTTTTGTGGCTATATGTTGCCGACCAAATTAAAGTGACTAAACTTATCAAGTTAAACCTATACAGAAAAGGGAGGATTGCCATATTGTGGTCGTATTTTTACTAGCGAGCGTGTCGTAGAAAAGAAAGTTAAAATTGAAAAGGGAAAATTGAAAAGGGTGGAAAAGCTTCCGCAGGTCTGTTTAAAAAATGTCGGATATGTGTATAATTTTGAAGTCTTTAACAGAATAGTAAAGGTAGGAGAGTTAGAATGAGACAGATATTAATTGGTATAGTAGTTTTTTGTCATCAATGAAGTAAGTGCCGTAAGTCAAATCAAGAAAGATGCACGGAACAATGGAGCATTGGTCATCCAAATTTAAATTGAAGATGAGTGAAAATGTATAGTCATCTTGTCTCATCGGGTATTGTTTTAATTATTCTGATAATATATTCAAGTTTTTTTATAATTTTTCCTGTTGGAATTTTCGGGTATCCATCAGGGCCTTTTAAATATGAGTTATTTCGAGAAAGCATTAATTTACTGTATTGCACCTTTACTTCATTAATGTTTCTGTTAGTTGCTTCAATTCTGATTATTGCAATTTTAATCAGAGCTTGTACTTCAGGGGGTAGGTGACCGAATCGATCTTTCAGGCTTTGCTCAATTTCTTTAATATGCCGAGTTCGAGTTGCTTCGGCAATTTCTCGATATGCTCGGATTCTAAGAGCTTCATTATCAATATAAGTTGATGGAATATGCAGGGATGATATGCCATCGAAATCATCTGAGGAATCACTGTTTTTCAGAAAATCAATATTTACTTCTGTTGCAATGATATCGGGCACATTTTCTCCATTAAGTTTTGCAATTGTTCTTTTAAGGAGCTGACAGTATAGGGCAAATCCAATTGATACGATATGTCCGCTCTGTTGTGCACCAAGTATGTTGCCTGCACCCCTGATTTCCAGATCTTTAAGGGCAAGTTGAAAACCTGCACTTAGGTGAGAGTGCTCTTTGACGGCATTAATTCTTTTTCTGGCAGTTGCATCCATGTGACCATGTGAAGGTATCAGAAAATATGCATATCCTTTATGATTTGATCTTCCCACACGCCCTCGCAGCTGATAAAGATCTGATATGCCAAATCTGTCCGCCCGATCAATTATGATTGTATTTGCATTTGGAATATCCACTCCATTTTCAATGATAGTTGTTGAAACGAGTATATCTGCTCTTCCTTCAATAAAGGAGTGCATAATGCTTTCAAGTTCTCTTGTGGGCATCTGTCCGTGTCCAAAAACAATTTTTGCTTCAGGGACAGTACGTTTAAGTCTTTCGACTATCAGTTCAATTGTCAATACACGATTGTGAAGGAAAAATATCTGTCCTCCGCGATTCAGCTCTCTTTTAATTACTTTTCTTATGACCGAATCATTATATCTGCATACATTTGTTTCAATTGCTACTCGTTCTGTTGGAGGAGTCTGAATGAGGCTCATATTTCTTACACCTGTAAGACTCATATATAAAGTTCTTGGAATTGGAGTTGCAGACATTGTTAAGATATCCACCATATTTCGAAGCTGTTTCAGTTTTTCTTTATGTGTTACACCAAAACGTTGTTCTTCATCAATAATAACTAAGCCAAGTTTTTTAAAGTGTACATCTTTCTGCAGCAGACTATGGGTGCCGATAACAATATCCACCGAACCATTTTGGAGTCCTTCTAAAATATTCTTTTTCTGTGCGGCAGTGCAGAATCGACTGAGCATTTCAACTCTTAAAGGATATGAGCGCATTCTGTCAAAAAAGTTTTCGTAATGCTGCTGAGCGAGAATTGTTGTCGGGACAATTATTGCAACCTGTCTTTCAGCCATTGCAACTTTAAAAGCCGCACGTATTGCAACTTCTGTTTTTCCATAGCCTGCGTCCCCGCATATAAGTCTATCCATTGGAGTTTCCGATTGCAGATCCTCCTTGACCTGTTTAATAACTGTAACCTGATCCTGCGTTTCAGTATATGGAAATGATGCCTCAAACTCGTGCATCCATTCATCATCTTCAGGAAAACTTGTTCCATGTAATGTTTTTCTTTTTGCCTGTGTGTCAAGCAGCTCGGAAGCAAGGTCGATAATGGCTTTTGCCGCACTGTTTTTATCTTTGATCCATCGCGATGAACCAAGTTTATTTAGGCGTTTTACTGTACCTCCGACTCCTACATATTTGCTTAAGAGGTGTGCGTGTGTTACTGGAACATGCAGTTTGTTCTCTTCAGCATACTCAATTGTGATTACTTCCTTTTCAACACCATCTGTTGTGATAATGTTAAGCCCCTGATATCGTCCAAGCCCGTGGTCAAGGTGCACAACCAAATCACCGGGTATTAAATCGTCAATTGTGGATATACGTTCGCCGGTTGTTGTTGCTTTGCTTGAAGGTGTTGCCATTTCCATATGGCTGCCGACAATTTTGGCTCGTCCATAAAGCTCTTTTTCGGATACAATGATTACTTTTTCTTTTGGGAATATACAGCCTTCGGGTATATATCCTGTTGAAATCTTGTAATGTTTAAGCAATTCTGCATCAACGGTCTTTTCCAGATGCTTTCTGCTGCCCTCTGTGTTAAGAAATAAGAAGATTTCCCATCCATTCTTTTTTGCATCTTCAAGTTTGGAAAATATTAGATTTCTACGTTCTTCCATTGCATCTATCGTATATAAATTTGCGGGAATATCAAATCTGGAATGAAATGATTCCACTTCAATCTTGGTTGAATTGTTGTCATCTTCATTATATGTTGTAAATAGTTTCATGCAGTTATCTGAACCGGTAATCTCGCTTATCAGTTCATTTGGTCTGCATAGATAGCTTGGATTATATGATTCACTAACATCTTTATAATATTTTTCAGCATGATATACAATTTCTTCATAGTCAGAGAAAACATATAGAATTGGTTTTCTGCAATATTCATGAAACAGTCCGAAGTCCAATTTGTCTGTTGCTGTCTGCATCGGCTGGACGGGAGTGATTGTACATCTGTTTCTGCTTGATAAAGATCTTTGAGTTCCGGAATCAAAGCTTCGGATGGAGTCTACCTCGTCTCCAAACAGCTCTATTCTTATCGGCCACTTTTCTGCCGGAGACCATATGTCAACAATGCCGCCTCTAACTGCAAAAGTACCTTTCTCATATACCTCTGAAACAAGTTCGTAACCTTCATGTACCAGTTTCTCTCGAACTTCATCGAGATTCATTTCTTTACCCAGCGATATGTTGATATTTCCTTCTTCAAGTTTTGCCGGCATTGGAACTTTCTGCATCAATGCCTGAATGGAAGTTACCACCAAAAGGTTTTCATCACTTTTGGATAAAGTTTGCAGAGCATGAATTCTTGCCCCGGTAATTTCAGGATTTGTTTTTTCGGAAACATCTATAAATGCTTCAAGTTCCGGATAAAATATAGCCTTGTGATATGTTTCCGGCATAAATGAACTTATAATTCTATATGTGCTTTCAAGCTCTTTCTGGTTTTCGGTAATGTAGAATACAATTCTGTCAAGGTGGTCTCTGAGATTAATTGCAAGTATAGATGAAACAACTGTAGAAGATTGAATTTGTTCTTCAGTGGTATTTTTAAACAGCAGTTCTGTCTGCGGCATTGTTGCATTAAGAAGTTGTTTTCGTACATTATTCATTTAATAATGATATTATTATTTTTTATGTGGGTCAAGAGAAGATGATGGTTAGTTAGAAAGTTAGTTGGTTAGAACAGTTAGACTGTTAGACAGGTGTGGAAAAACTTCCACCTGCGCCGTTCCGGACTACGGCGAAGGAGGAAAAGCAACATAACCTTAAACTGCACTTTGGGAGGGTCAGCGTCCTCGCTGACCGCAAACAACATTCAACTAGAAAGCAGGTTTATAACCTTAAATTTCTGGTTGAGAGGATAAACATGTTTTTAAATCAATGAAATCAAGGTTTACATTATACTTTTATCACCCTTTGGGTGATAAATTAGAAAAT
>CAYTUX010000162.1:0-6385 GCA_964441455.1 uncultured Victivallales bacterium
TCTGCTCATTGTATATGCCTTTCTGTTTTTATGTTAATTTACAAAAGCATCCACTTATAAGCAATCAAAAAATTGTCTCAAAAATCGGCACCATTATAATTAGGTCTGTCCTTAATAATTAAAATTTGATATAAATTTTTAAAGTTGAATTTTTTTCAATGTAATGATAATATATATATTAAATTATTTTAAGGAAGGATTGAAGTGAAAACATATATATTACCATCGTTACTTGCGGCAGATTTCGGGAATTTGAGGACCGGAGCAATTTTAGCAGAGGATAGTGGTGCGGATGAACTTCATTTTGATATTATGGATGGTCATTTTGTTCCCAACATAAGCATGGGACCTGATGTTGTTAAGATGGCAAAGGATGCAATTTCTATTCCACGTAATGTACATCTTATGTTGAGTCGTCCTGATGAGTATATAGAGAAGTTTTCAGATGCAGGAGCTTCATCGATTCAGATTCATGTTGAAGCAGATTGTGACATAAAAGAGTGTCTTGAAGATATTAGTCAGCGTGGTATTAAGTCGGGGATAACACTTAATCCTGACACAGAAGCAGATGCAGTGTTTGAATATCTTCCATTGGTTGATGAGGTGCTTTGTATGTCGGTTCATCCTGGATACGGAGGGCAATCATTTATGCCGAATGTATTACCAAAGCTAAAAGCAATCAGACAGAAGTCAAATGAGCTGGGTTTAGATTTGGAAATCATGGTTGATGGAGGAATTAACAGGGAAACGGCGGTTGAGTGTGCAAGAATGGGGGCAAATGCTTTTGTTGCGGGAACATTTTTGTTTAAGGCAGGTGATATGGCAAAAGAGATTAAAGATTTAAGAGAGTCTACAGAATCAGAATATGGCAAAGGATTATAAATATAAGTAATGACAGATTTATCACGTATTAGAAATTTTTGTGTAATAGCACATATTGACCATGGGAAGTCGACTTTAGCAGATCGGATGATGCAGTTGACTCACACCGTTGAGGACCGAAAATTCAGAGATCAGCTTTTGGATGATATGGATTTGGAAAGGGAGCGGGGGATAACGATTAAGTCTCATCCGGTCGCCATGAAGTATACAGCGAAGGATGGTATTGAATATACATTTAATCTTATTGATACCCCTGGGCATGTTGATTTCACATATGAAGTATCAAGAAGTATGGCGGCCTGCGAAGGAGCAATTCTTGTTGTTGATGCAGCACAGGGTGTGGAGGCACAGACAGTAGCCAACACATATCTTGCTGTTGATAATGATCTGACAATTATTCCGGTTTTAAACAAAGTTGATCTTCCGAATGCGGACGTTGAAGGAACAATAAAGCAGATTGAAGATGTTCTTGGAATTGAAGTTTTAGATCCATTGCTTGTAAGTGCCAAGACAGGAGAGGGAGTTGATGAGGTTATGGACGCTATCACGAAACAGATTCCTTGTCCACAGACTTCTGATGATTCTAATGCACCTTGCAAAGCACTTGTTTTTGATTCAGTTTATGATGCATTTCGTGGTGTTGTTACCGATGTGCGTATTTTTGACGGGGAACTGAAAAAAGGAGACAGGGTTCAATTGATGCGTTCCAATATCCAGACAGAAATTAAGGAAGTTGGTCGTTTTATGCCGGAACCGGTTGCATGTGAGAAATTGAGTCAGGGTGATGTTGGTTACATCATAGGGACAATCAAAGATGCTGCCGGTATTCAGATTGGCGACACAGTAACTCATGTTAAAAATCCTGCAGACAAACCATTGCCGGGTTTTAAAAAGGTTACACCGATGGTATTTTGCGGTCTTTATCCAGTTGACACATCCGAATATGATAAATTCAGACAGAGTCTTGAAAAGCTGAGTTTAAATGATGCGGCATTTTCATTTCACTCTGAAAATTCAGTTGCTCTTGGATTTGGTTTTCGCTGTGGATATCTTGGGCTATTGCACATGGAGGTTATTGAAGAGCGTTTAAGGCGCGAGTTTGAGGTTAATATTATAAGTACAACACCTTCTGTTATATACAAAATATGTGACAAAAAAGGTGAAAAATTTGAGATTGACAATCCTGTTGATCTGCCGGAACCGACCTTGGTTGAGTATGTTGAAGAGCCGATGATTAAGGCTTTTATAATTTGCCGGTCAGATAATATTGGTGATATTATGCGTTTGATTATGGATCGTCGAGGAGAGGTTACTCATACAGACACCCTTGATGCCACAAGAGTTATGCTGACGGCATCAATGCCGTTAAATGAAATTCTTACGGATTTTCATGACTATCTGAAGAGTGTAAGTCATGGTTATGCATCTATGGATTATGAATATGACGGATATGTTCAGAGTGATATCGTTAAGCTTGATATAATGCTAAATGGAGAGCCGGTTGATGCATTTTCAACACTTGTTCATCGAGCAAAAGCAGAGTATAGAGGGCGACTGATCTGCAAGGCTTTGAGCGAGGCTATTCCCCGCCATATGTTTCCTATTCCTGTTCAAGCTACACTTGGGAGTAAAATTATTGCAAGGGAGACTATTCGAGCTTTTCGTAAAGACGTTACAGCAAAGCTTTATGGAGGTGATGTTACACGTAAGAGAAAGTTGCTTGAGAAGCAGAAGGCCGGTAAAAAACGAATGAAACAATTCGGCAAGGTGAATGTTCCACAGGAAGCTTTTGTGTCTGTTTTGAAAAAGAAGGACGACAGTTAATAATGGTTAATGATTAGTTGCTAATGAATTAATGAAAGAAAATTCAACCAGCAGAAGGAAAAAAACCGAAAGTTATAATATTATTGTTGACAAAAACAGTTTAGTTATAATATTATTCTTTGTTTTATTCTATGCATAGAAGAGTCATAATTAAAAATAATTCCAGGAGAACATAATGACAGATATATTTGAGAACATTGGTACAGAAGAAAAAGTTGAAGACATTGAATCAGAAGAACAGCAGATGATTGAAGTTTTGTATAATCATGCTTTGTTAATTGAGCTAGATAGCATTGCATTTCCGGAAGCAAGAAAGGCACTATTTAAATCAGCAGTTAAACATTTTAAGAAGTGCGGAATTAAGCTTACAGATATAGATTTTTTGAAGTATTTTATGGATCAGTCATTAGAAGATGCAATCAGTGAAGTACTTGAAGATGATGAAAAGTATGAGACAGAGCTTGCTGAGTCAATAGAGAAAAGCATAAGAAGTGATTATCGTTCAGCACTAAAGAAGGCAGAGGTTAATCCTGCATTTCTTAAATATATTGAGCTTGCAAAGAAGACTGATTCACAAATTGGATTACTTTCTGCTTTATCTGAAGATATTGTAATTGATATTTTAGAAGGAATGGGTGTTAAAGATAACTATAAGCTTGTTGCAGAAGAAGAATTTTCTACCATAAAAAGAGATGGCTGGTTGAAGCTTTTAAAGAGTATGCCTGTTAATCCGCGAGGTTGTGTTGTTTTGACTTCAAACTCAAAACTTGCTGTTGCAGCTCTGTTTGCGGAAGTGAAGTATATTATTGCCGTACCGGATGAATTTTCAAAGAATGCAGATTTTACAGGAACTGATTTTATTCTTGATAATCTGGAAAATGAAGAAGTATTTTCTGCTGTTAAAGAACTTATGGATCATGAGTAGAAATATGAGGACACAGTATCAGGAAGCTTGTGAAGGTAACATAACCGATGCGATGCGGATAGCTGCGGGCAAAGAGGGTGTTGAAGCAGAGTTTGTTAGAGAAAAGATTGCAAATGGTTCTGCTGTTATCTGTTTTAATCCCAAGCATGTCACTTTAGATCCTGTTGTTGTAGGAAATAATTTTTCCACTAAAATAAATGCAAACATTGGACGTTCCCCAAATTCATCTTCTAATCAGGAAGAGATTTCAAAGATGCAGCACTCTATAAATGCGGGTGCCGACTTTTTAATGGATTTAAGTGTTGGTCTTAATCTAAGTGAAACTAGGCTTGCTTTGCTTGAACATTGTACAGTTCCTTTTGGTACTGTGCCGATATACGAGGCACTATCTCGAGTTAACGGGGATTCAGAACTACTTTCAAAAGAGCTATTGATTGATGTTATTAAGACTCAAGCAGAAGAGGGTGTTGATTTTATGACTCTTCATGCAGGTCTGTTAAAAGAATTTGTTCCGTTTGCAATGAAAAGGAAAATGGGTATTTGCAGCAGAGGAGGTGCTATTCTAGCGGATTGGATGATGTTAAAGAATGCACAGAATCCACTTTATTCATACTGGGATGAAATTTTAGATATATGTGTTCAATATGATATTACAGTTTCTCTTGGAGATGGATTACGTCCTGGTTGTTTAGCCGATGCCAGTGATGAAGCACAATTTGCCGAGCTTGAGGTTTTAGGAGAGTTAGTTCAGCGTTGTCGCAGAGCTGGTGTTCAGGTTATGGTTGAAGGTCCAGGTCATGTTCCTTTTGATCAGATTCAGATGAACATGGAGAAAGAGCATGAAATTTGTGATGGTGCACCTTTTTATGTTTTAGGTCCGGTTGTGATAGATGTAGCCCCAGGTTATGATCATATTACTGCGGCTATTGGTGCAACAGCGGCAGCTTATCATGGTGCGTCCCTGCTTTGTTATGTTACACCAGCAGAGCATTTGGGATTACCTGATGACAAGGACGTTGTTGAAGGTGTTATTGCATTTAAGATTGCGGCACATGCTGCCGATGTTGCAAAAGGGATACCTGGAGCACGTGATATTGATGACAAGATGGCCGATGCGCGTGTTGCATTTGACTGGAAAAAACAATTTGAATGTGCCATAACAGGAGAAAGAGCAGAGAAAATGTATCTTTCAAAGCTTCCGAAAAGTGAAGATGGTGTTGAACAACATCATTGTTCAATGTGCGGTAAAGATTTTTGTGCAGTACGCAAGACATTGGATGTTAAAGATAAGATATCTAAATAATAATTTGTTGTACTAATTAGAAAGGTTGATGTAATGAATAAAAGAGAAACGAGATGTTCAGGTTTTACATTAATAGAGATTCTTGTTGTAGTTGTAATAATTGCTATTTTGGGTGGTTTTGTTGGGATTAATGTTATTAACAAGCCAAATGATGCAAAAGTGGTTAAGGCAAAATCTCAGATTGGTGTATTTGAGACAGCGTTAAAGCTTTATAAGATGGACAATGGTAATTATCCTACCCAGGAACAGGGTTTGACTGCACTTGTTGAGGCACCAACAGTTGAACCTATTCCACAAAAATATAGTATAGATGGTTATTTAGACAAATCTAAAATACCTGCAGATCCATGGGGAAGCGAATATATATATTTAATTCCCGGTTCTCAAGGTGAACGTTTTGAAATTATCTCCTATGGTGCAGACAGGCAGCCAGGCGGAGAAGAGTACGATGCAGATATCTCAAGTTCAAACATTGAATAGATAATGATCTCCTTTCCTGAAAATCTACGGGCTTGTTTTTTTGATCTTGACGGAACTCTTATGGATTCAGAGATTGCATGGTTTAAAGCTCTTGGGGATGCCTTAAAGCTTTATGGTATTCATTTGCCAAAGAGATATTCCCAAGAGATTTATGGTCGGGATTGGAATAGTGTATATAATTACATCAGCACTATTTTTGCAGATCAGGTACCTTCAGTCAAGACGCTAAAGGATGACACCTTGATTTGTTATGAAGAGCAAGATGAAACCGCTATGATTATTCAGGAGTCTAAAGATCTTCTAATAAAACTTTCTAAAGATTATTTAATAGCAATTGTTTCCGGTGCATCTAACAGAACAATTGAAAATTGTATAAGAATCATGCAGATAGAAGATTTTGTAGATTTTTATGTTGGATATGATGAATATTCGCGACCTAAACCAAATCCGCAGTGTTATCAATTGGCTGCAGAGCGTGCAGGAGTTCAGCCTGAAGAGTGTATTGTTTTTGAAGATTCCGAAGTTGGCATTACAGCAGCAAAAGCTGCCGGGATGTTCTGTGTTGCTCTTGCAAGGAGGCAAAATTCATTTCAAAATCATATTCATGCCGATATGATTGTTTCTTCTTTGGATCAGGTGGTGATTTAAGAAACTTGAAAATGGTAAAATGTAAACGGTAAACTATGGTATTGCTCTATTCAGGAGGACTAAATGACTCTGGACTAAGGACTAAAACTTTTTAATACTGGTCTGAAGAACCACGCTTTCTAACGAATTCAACACTTGCAATCTCAGATATCTTGCTCCAGCGGAAGTTCAATTGTCCCATGTTTTAGACTTTTGTGGACAGCGAGGACGCTATCCCTCCCGTCTGCAAATCCATCATTAGAAAGTAGTTCGGGAGGGTTGCCCAGCTATTAACTTTACATTGGAGTTTGATATAGGATTGTTTTTCTGATCTGTTAGTAGCT
>CAYTUX010000163.1:0-23218 GCA_964441455.1 uncultured Victivallales bacterium
TAAAATTGCAAAATATTTCATAAACATCAATAATATCAGTCAGTTTGGGAGATTAAGAATTATTTTGATGAGGTATAGAGATCAAGATATCTGAATTTAATAATTCTTTTTAGTTTTCTGACAATAAAAATACTAAAAAGGTAGTTTTTGGCTGAAAAAACATAAAAAGTAAAAAAAGTTTATTTTTTTGATAAAACTGGTTGACTTTTAAAAGAAAAGATAATAGTCTTGCGTTAATTAATACCAAACAGGTAGACTTTAATTGATTTAATGATTAAAGATTAAAATGGTTAAAAAGCTTCGTAGCTATTTAATAGAAGAGTTTCAGAGCAAAACAATCGTTTACAGTTTAAAGTTTGACGTTTACAATTTCGTTAATTAAAACTTATAACGTATATAGGAGAATGAAAATGACAAAAATATATAATGACAATAGTCTTTCTATTGGAAACACTCCTTTGATAAGACTAAACAAATTGAACAAATCAAAGGCAACAGTTTTAGTAAAGACAGAAGGACGTAATCCAGCCTATTCCGTAAAGTGCCGAATTGGAGCAAGCATGATTTGGGATGCCGAAAAAAAAGGTATCCTTAAACCCGGAATCAAGATTATAGAGCCTACAAGTGGCAATACAGGAATTGCACTGGCATATGTTGCAGCATCTCGAGGATACCATCTGACACTAACAATGCCGGATTCAATGAGTATTGAAAGACGTAAGTTACTTGCAGCATTTGGAGCAAACATAATTCTAACTCCTGGAGCCGAAGGAATGAATGGTTCTATAAAACTTGCTGAAGCAATAGCTGAAGCAAGTAAAGGAGAATACTTTATTCCGCATCAATTCAAAAATCCGGCAAACCCTGAGATTCACTTAAAAACAACCGGTCCTGAAATCTGGAATGATACAGATGGAAATGTTGATGCACTTGTAGCGGGAATTGGTACAGGCGGAACAATAACGGGAATATCTAGTTATTTCAAAGAAGTTCTAAATAAACCTTTAATATCCATTGGTGTGGAGCCGGCCGGAAGTCCGGTCTTAACACAACATCTTAAAGGTGAGCCTATGAAACCAGGTCCACACAAAATACAGGGAATTGGTGCAGGATTTATTCCTGATATTCTTGATCTGTCATTAATTGACCAGGTTGAGACAGTTGAAGATGAAGAAGCTATGGAGTTTTCTCGCAGAGCTGCCAATGAAGAGGGAATTATATGTGGTATATCAAGTGGGGCAGCGATTGCTGTTGCAACAAGATTAGCAAAACAGGATAAATTTGAAGGAAAAACGATTGTAGCAATCTTGCCTGATTCAGGAGAGAGATATCTATCAACAGTTTTGTTTCAAAACCAAGCAAACAAAAATTAAAAAATGCGAAAATGTAGGAGCGAAAGATTTTTTGTTCCTACTATTAAAATATCAAAAATTATAAGGAACAACATGAAAGAAAAGAAATATAGAATAGAAACACTGGCGTTACATGCCGGACAGGTACCTGACCCATCAACACTTGCAAGGGCGGTGCCTATTTACAGGACAACAGCATTCAACTTTAAAAACACGGAGCATGCTGCAAATCTATTTGCCCTTAAAGAGTTTGGCAACATTTATGCAAGATTAATGAATCCGACCAACGATGTGCTTGAGCAGAGACTTTCACAACTTGATGGTGGTGCGGCGGCTCTATCTTTCTCATCGGGAACAGCAGCAATATTCTTTGCTGTGACCAATATTCTGAAGCAGGGAGATGAGATGGTTGCCGCCAACAATCTCTATGGTGGATCATATACTCAGTTTTCTTCACTGCTTCCACAGTACGGAATTCATGTAAAGTTTACACAGGTAAATGATTTTGATGCGGTAGAAGAAGCAATTAATGAAAAAACAAAAGCAATTTATATTGAAGCAATGGGAAATCCTGTTCTGGATTTTGCTGATATTGAAGAGTATGCAAAAATTGCAAAAAAACACAATTTGCCGTTAATTGTTGACTCAACATTTACACCTCCTACTCTTCTGAAACCAATTGACTATGGAGCAAATATAGTTATTCATTCTTTATCAAAATGGATTGGCGGGCATGGAGTTGGAATTGGTGGTATTGTTATTGATGCTGCAAATTTTGATTGGAAAGACCCAAAGTTTACACTTTTTAATGAGCCTGATGGAGGGTATCACGGGTTACGTTTTGCACAAGATCTTGGTGACGAACTAAATCCTCTGGCATTTATATTACGTTTAAGGACGGTTGGGATGAGGAACCAGGGACCAACATTGGCACCAGATGCGGCATGGCAGTTTATTCAAGGTGTGGAAACTCTACCTCTAAGAATGAAAAAACACTCAGAGAATGCACTGAAAGTAGCTGAGTTTCTGAGCAATCATCCAAAAGTTGACTGGGTAAGATATCCAGGTTTACCAAATGATCCATCATACCCGCTGGCATCTAAATACCTGAAAAATGGATTTGGAGGAATGGTTGTATTCGGAATAAAAGGTGGAAGTGAGGCTGGAAAAAAACTGGTTGATAATATTGATCTGTTTAGTCACCTGGCAAATGTCGGCGATGCAAAAAGTTTAATTTTGCATCCTGCAAGCACATCACATGCACAGCTTTCGGATGAAGATCAACGTGCAAGTGGATTGATTCCAGAGTTACTTAGACTATCAATTGGTTTGGAACATATTGATGATATCATTGAGGCGCTCAGTGAAGCGTTGGACGGATAAATCAATTAAGACCGCCGAAGGCAGAGGTTTTAGCTCGCCTAAAGCAATGAAGCAAAGCAAAATGGCAATTAAAAATGACAAATTACGAATGGTGGAGAACCTTCGGTGGTATTTATTGTTTGCCAAGCTTCAGCCTTCGCCCGTTGGGCTACGGCTCGACAAGGGAGCTTGGCGTTTCCAGAGCATAGAATCATTCAATAGTGTGACCGAAGAGATAAGACAGAATGAGAATTATGGGAACTATAAGATTTATTTGAAGCCCGCTTGCACTACTCATGCATGGCAAAGGCAACAAGCCATGACTGAGGAATGCTAACAACCTTGAAGGTTGTGCTACAAAAAGAGAGAATTAAAGATGAAGTTATCAACTAGAAGTCGGTATGGACTTAGAATAATGTTTGAACTGGCTCTTGGGTATGGAACCGGAGCTGTTCAATTACAGGATATTGCAAAAAAACAAGATTTATCAGAAAAATATCTAAGCAAGCTTGTATTCAAGTTAAAAAAAGCAAAACTAATTGATTCAATCAGGGGTGCACATGGAGGATATACTCTCAGGCTCGAGCCAGACAGCATAACAGTTTTGGATATTGTTGAAGCGCTGGAAGGAGATCTTTCGATTGTTGACTGCACCTCAAAAAGCGTGGAATGCAATCGATCTCGGACATGTCCATCACGTAACATATGGTGCGGTTTAAGTAAGGTCATAAATGACTATCTTGCAGGAATAACACTTCAAGAGCTAGTTGAAAGATATAGCTCTGCTACAGAATTTGCTGAGGATATGTATTTTATTTAGTTAGATAGTTAGTTGGATAGTTAGATAGGCGAGGAATGTTAAAAATCAATTATGAATTAAGAGATAAGAAAAGAAGAATACCGAGATCACTACTGACGCCGATAAGACAAATGGGATTTATGGGAACTATGGGATTTATGTAATGCACTCGAGCTGGAAGAATACGCTTTATGAGAAAATTAATCGTTCAGCTTTATTACACGCTTTGCTATTTACACCTTGGGAAGAATGGCTTTCCAAATCTCAAACTTAAAAATTAAACAACTGTAAAATAAAGGAGTTTTTTTGATTGAACAATTAAAAGCTTGCAGTTCAATTGATTAAATGTTAATTTAAAATTGTTAAAAGTTATTAGTTTTCTATTATAAAGACAGAGTCAGACACTATGAAATTATTGTTGAATAATCGAAAGAATGTTATCATAAGAACATTTATATTATTTTTTAGTGATTACAGCCTCTGACGGAGCGACAGCAGTAGTCATAATTTAACTCCCGAATAACTTGTGTAGACAATGCAATATTCACCTTTTTAACCTCACCCTTGAATATCTTATTTGATTGAGTCTATTTTTCGGGAGATTAGTATGTGGAGGAGTAGGGTGAAGGAGAGCAGGGAGAGTATCAGTATGGAGAATGTTATCCATGAGAGAGTAGTTAGCGAATGAATCAGTGCGATGAATGCGGATAGTGTACCTATGATTATTCCTGTGAATGTGATAAGTAAGTTTTCTTTGGAGATAATGCTTCGTATTAGTTTTGGAGAGTAGCCTATTTCTCGGAGGAATATTATTGTAGAAGTGTTATCTTGTATGTTTCTAAGAAATATAATATTTGTTCCTGCAAGACCTATGAGTAGAGCAATGTATCCCAATGCCATAAATATTGTAAGGTAGCTGTCTTGTGTTTTTGCCATCTCTTTCAGATAGTTTTCGGTGGTTTCCACTTGAGGTCCGTAGATGTTCAGAGTTTTTTGGATCTTATGTGCCGAGTTTTCCTTTAATTTCACCGTTTCCATGGAGAGATTCTCTTGTGAACCTTGTTGTGCCGAGCTGGAGCTCAGCATTTCCAGAGGGAGGGATTTCTTTGCCGAGTTGGAACTTGGCGTTTCAGAGGCGATGTTGCTATTGTTTGATTTGATAAAAAAGGTTGTATATCCTTGTATTGTTGGAGCAATTTTTGTGAAATTTTCTTTTGAGATGATTATACCACCTTGAAAGATTGTTCGATCAAGGGCTCCAACAAGTTTGATTTTATATGTTTTATCGGCTGTTACATATTCCAGAGTTTCGCCAAGTTTAAGTTGCAGGCTCCATTGCATTACGTTGTAGTCAGCAAATGCCGGTATAATATTTTCTCCGTAATTATATTTCAGCAGGTTCCATGGAGACTTATCTCCTTTCTTCAGCTTCATATGGTTTTTGAATTTAAATGCGTCCATTTCTATAAGAGATGTGGTTGGTACTCCAAAGATTGTTGGCAGGGTTACGTTATAAACATTTGAGCAGTCTGCTTCGCTTCTATCATCGGTTTTAATTGGCATGACGGATATTTTATTGTCAGCTACAAGTTGTTTTATGGTTTTGTTTTTTAGTATATCTTTAATAGGCACAGCGGTTTTGACAATCAAATCAAATCCGGCATTTGCTGACTTATTACTTTCAGACATGTTAAGATTTGTTTTATATCCACCAATTGCTATTATCATAAATGTTGCAAAAGCAATACTTGCTATATATCTCAGAGTTTTGTTTGAGTATTGGTATGCACTTTTGAGCCCAAGCTGGTTTAGGGTGAGTGTCTTAAAACTCATTTTCTGCAAGATAACAGCAACAATTGACAGTAGAGTTGGCAGGAATAATATTCCGGCAATGAAAGAGAATATTTCTTGTCTACCGCCGAAGGACAATGTGAGGGTTATCCCTGTAAGTATTAAAGATGTTATAGCAATGTAGATTAAATTCCGATGCCTTTTAGAACGTTTTTGATGACTCTGTTTTAAAAGGGTTAATGTTGTTGAATTTACAAATTTCTTAATTGACATGGTACTGACAAAGAATAGAGGTATTATTGACAATATAATTGTTATAAGAATTGTTGATAGTTTCAGGTGAAACATTATTTGTTCGCTTTCGAAAGCCCCTGACCAGATGTTTGAAATACCACTGAGTAAAAGATTGCTGTATAGTATTCCAATTGGTAGACCAATTATAACCCCAAAGAGTATTATAAAGAGAATTTCTGTTCTGATTATTTGAGAGATTAGTTTATGACTATAACCAATTGATATAAATATACCAATATCTTTTCTTCTTTTGTTGAGATAAGCAGAGAGCAGTGTCAGAGAGAAAAAAATTGCTGTTCCTATCAAGGTGAAGCTTAAACCTATAAACAGTTGTGAAAAGTTTGTTGAGTTTTTAAGAGCTTCATATCCAATATGGTATATTGGAGTGAATTGTATCAATCCTCCGTTTGTTATAATAATATCCGTAAGTTTTTTCTCATCATGGAAGTTTCCGATAATACCAGATGCATTACCTAAATGATGCCTCCACATTTTCAGAGCGGTATCATAGCTTATAAATGCTTTGGGAAGTCCTTTATGCTCATTCCAGTAAACTTCATCTTCATCTTTAATCTTATCCATATTTATCGGAAAGTCTGTCTGCCAATCCAGACAGTTATCTGCATCACCAATGCCCGGTATATTTTTTGATTGGTCAAGTTGTGCAGGTATCTTGTTTACATCAACAATGTCTGAAACAGTAAAATCTTTTGACATTTCCTGCCATCTGTTTGAAACAATAGAGAACCAACTAAGTCTGATCTTTGAACCTTTGGAAATATTGAGCTGATTAGTAAGAGCAGTTGAAAGAACAATCTCATCGTCTGAAATTTTTTTATTATCTATGGGAAGGGTATTGAGACCAGTGACAAAGGCATATGATGATGTTTGATTTAAGCTTGTTATATCAGATGCAAGATAGGTGAAAATTGGTGAAGCATTGAAATTGGTGGTTACTGTTTTTGTGACAGATTCTTCAATGAAGTATCTTTTTGATGAGAAAAGTTTTAAATTTGTATTGTCTATCTTGTTAATTTCAAATCCGAGAGCTTGAAGAGCATTCGTGCCTATTAATGAGCTTAATGATATGGTTTCATTTTGGGTTAAGAAAGAGTTTGCCTGATTAGGTTTTTCAAGTATTTTGCCGTAGTATTGTTTGTCAATGAAAACATTATCCGGAGTCCTTTGATTTGAATAAAATGCAAAATTTCCTCCTTGTTCAGATTTAAGGATCTTTTGTACTGTAAGTTTTAGCGATATATAGTTTTTATCACTATTGCTGAACGGAGAGTCACCCATAATAGAAGACGCTGTTTTCTGTCGGATTACAAATGAGTCATTTTCCTTTAGATTAAGCCTGCCTGCAAAACTCTTGTTTATCCATACTCTGTTTCCGGTTAGCGTTGAGCTTGGTGAGTTTGTATAAAAGTTGTTAAAAAAAGATTTGTTGACACCAATCAGTTTTGCATGGCATGTTCTCTCTTGGTTTGCCGCAAAAACAGCACTATATATTATTGGTATGGCAGAAGTGTTGTCGAGAAGGTCGTCTCCAACAAAGACATCGGTTGGTAACATTGCATTCTTTATGTTACCGAACTGATATTTTATTTGCTGCTGAAGTGTGAATTTGAGCGAGTCCCCGGTTATAAGAGCTCCACATATTATTATTGAGGATAATGCAAATGCCATAGAAAGCAGAGTTAATTGCTTTCTGTAAAATACAAAGTCTTGAACTATTATATTTTTTAGAGTTTTTTTCATTTTTTTTGATTCCGTAAAAAAGTGTACAGACGCATGACGCATGACAAATCAAGATGCCGAGTTTTTCCGTCAAGCTCAGCGCTCCCAGAAAACAACTGCAACGAAGATCGTCGCGTTACTTTGGGCAATTGTTATAAGAGGACTAAATGACCAAAGACTAAGGACTAAAACTTTCGAATACTGGTTTGTCTAACAGTCTAACTAATTACACACCTGCAATGAAGATCGTTGCGTTACTCTAAAAAGCTGCAACCGGAAGCATGCGTTACTATAATAACTTTTCTATTCTTCCTTGTGCGAGAATTCTTTTGGTTGCCTGCCTATGCCGCGTTATGTTTGTTTTTTATTGGTAAATTTTTTGTTGTTATTTCTTGGTCGTCTGTTTTTGAAATTAGGTCTTCTTTTTCTTTTTTCTTCAGGCGGCGGCGGATGTTTTTTGAAAACATCTTCCCACATTTTTGTGTAGTCAGGCATTCCGGGATTAACAAGTAGGTCTACTTTGTATATTGCAAAAGCCAAAGGAAAGTCTTGGCGAGTCGTGAATTTTTCTTTTACAAAATTTTTATTTGTGTTTCCAACATTAAATCTTTTCTGCATATCGTATGCATTCACTATCTGATAGAAGATTTTTTTGGGCATTTTGAAGTGTGCGGCAAAAGTATTAATAACCTGTTTAGCAATTTCATAATTTTGTGTTCCGGGGTGAGATTCTTTTATTATTGATTGTCTATTTAAAAATAGAGGGTAAAACAAAATACCGTAATTAAGTGCATGTTCTTGACCATCGAATTTGGGACGTTTTTTATCAAGTGCTTCGAGATAACTGAAAAAAAGATCTCGATTCTTTTGTGACTCATTCAGAAATTCATAAATTTCAGGAATAAGATATTTAATCAATTGGGTTTTGTATAGGTAATTAAATGCCGGAGCGGAAGTTGAGCATAAAAATAGTTTTGAAATATCCTCATATACTCTTGATGTGGGTGATTTGAGAATTTCTTTTTTATATTTTGAGATAGCTTTATATGTTTTAGGTTCTATTTTGAAATTCAATTTTGAGGCAAATCTGATAGCTCTAATCATCCTTACAGGATCTTCCTGAAACCTTATGGAAGGATTACCGATTGTCCGAATGATACGTCTGTTAATATCTTGCATTCCATCAACGTAATCAATCAGCGAAAAGTCATGAATACTGTAGAATATTGCATTGATTGTAAAATCTCTACGTTTTGCATCCTCTTCCGGAGTACCAAAAGTATTGTCATGATGCTGATATAATTCATCATTGTCTTTTTTTTCATCCGGTTCTCTACGAAATGTGCTTGTCTCAATAATATTTTTTCCATAAATAATATGAGCAAGTCTGAAACGTCGTCCAATCAAGAAACAGTTCCCAAAAATTCTTTTAATCTTATTTGGATGTGCATCTGTGACCACATCAAAGTCTTTTGGTTTTAGTCCCAAAAGCATATCTCGAACGCAACCTCCAACCAAGTATCCGAGATATCCTTTGTTTTTTAATCTATATAAAACTTTTAGAGCATCCTCATCTATCTGTTTTCTTGAAATATTATGATCAGATCGTTCAATAATTACAGCATTATTTTTATCTTTTTTTTTCTTCATCTTCATATTATTCATTTAATTTGATTGCTGTATTGATGTTTAACTTATTACACAAGTCAATCTCAACAGTTCCTGTCTGTAGCAAAAAATCAACAACATCTCCACCATTTTTCTTGTTATCGGCAATAAAGAAGAAAATGAATCCTTCAGGAGAAATTTCTTTGGTGTACTTTGGGAATCTGAAACCAACAATAGTTCCTGATATATCCTGATATTCAATTTGTTGACCATCTTTTGACGTGACAGTTGTAAGCTTTATATTAAGAAACTTGCCTTTTATCTTCAATGCACACATTATATCATCGTTAGTAACTGTATTCTTAATTATTTCTTCGACCTCAAGCATAGTTGTTCTGCTTGAAAGGTTAAGCTGAGTATCCCAATTAAAATTTACAATATTTGCATATGTAAGTTCCGTAAAACCGAAAGCCGGTACAGCAATGAATTTGTCATTCAGTTCATATACGTTGTTATTGCTAATAATGACCTGACCTTTTAGTCCTTCAACGATACCAATACCTGTATTACCGTAGGCTTTTAATTCGGAGGTGGAAATTAAAGGGGCAGTGTTGTTTTCTTTGATTGATTTGACAGTCGATACTTGTGTGATTGTGTTTGTAGGGATTGTTTTACAACCAAAGGTAATTAGGGACAAGGTAATTACAAAGTAAGATAATGTTCTTTTCATTTTTGTTTCTTTCTGTTGGTATTAATAAATTATTTTTTTATTATACAATATTCTTGATTTGATTTGCAAACTAAATTATTGTTTAATGATTGGATTTCCTGTTTTTCTGGTTAATAGTTTTGTTGTTGTTCTATTTTGAAAAGCCATTTGTAATACAGTTAGAGCGTTAGAATGTTAGAGAGTTAGACCGTTTACACTCCGTGGGCAGGAAAGAATTTTATTTTTTATTTCTCCTAGGGTTGAACTCCCGCTGGTCGCTTACCCTAGGCTACCTATGAAATACTCCTTTTGGAGTATTTTAAAGGAAGTCGCTACGCTCCTTATATTTGTTTTGTATGACGATGGGGACATCGTCGCTCCCGTCTCGCATTCAATGGTGATAAAGTTAGAAAATAATTTATTATGATTCCGCTCATAGAGCGGACACTACATTAATTGCATATAATGCTGATTGTGGGAACCCACCATAACTTTGAAGTTCTAAGAATCAAAGTAAGGGCGGGACTGCCAATAAACAAAGCAACCAGAAAAATAGGGTACGGCTGAAAGTTAATCATTTTTTTGAGATTAGTTTTTTGCGAATGATGAAAAAAATTGCGGCAATGATTGTCAGGCACATTGCGGGGATTGCAAATGGTTTATCTCCATATTTAACATAAGTTGTATGTTCTGTGTTTTTGGAAATGTTCAGGTAGTATGTCAGAAAGCCGGCAAATTTGAATTCACCTTTTTCATTTTCAAGCACAACAAATGATCCGTCAGACTGAACAAATGCCGTAATTCCTGAATTTGTTGAACGTACCAAAGGTTTTCTTGTCTCTACAGCTCTAAAGATTGATTGAGAGAAGTGCTGTAGCGGCAGACTTGTTCCATCAAACCAACCATCGTTTGTGAGATTAACAATAAAGTCCGCATCATTTTCTGCAATTTTTGATGTCAGATATGAGAATATATCTTCAAAACAGATTAGAATTGAGAACTTTATGTTTTCATCCAATTTAAAGTTTTTAACTGTTTTCCCGGGTACGCAACTGAATCCAAGCGGAGATATTTTTTTCAATGCTTTTATATGATTTTCAAATGGAATGTATTCGCCAAATATTACCAAGTGATTTTTTCTGTAGATATCTTGAATTCCGTTTGTATTGACCATAAAAGCACTATTACTTAGTTCGTAGTCATATCTTTGAGTTTTATCATTAAAAGTTTCTGATTTAACTTCTATTGAGCCTAGGCATATTGGAATACCATTTGTTTGGACAACTGATTTAACAAAGTTTTCCATATATAAATCATAGTTAATTGGAGAAGGCAGTACAGTTTCCGGCCATAGTATAAGGTTTGGGGAGCTTTGAGCTGCCAGATCGGTCTGATTTCTTAATGTTTCCAATATTGCATTTACCTCCAGCGGATTCCACTTGATAATCTGAGGAATATTTGGCTGTATCGTTGAAATAACAATTTTTTGAAGATTAGGAGATGTTCTAACTTGTTTGATTGTTTTAGTGCCGTATTGCCATGAGAACAGAAGGAATATTAATGAGAAAATCAGTTCAAACTGTATTTTCGGTCTTTTTTGTTTTGTATAGATGTATACAAATCTGAGCAGAACAAACATTATACCGGCATTCATTATTACAATTAAAAATGAAATTCCATATACACCAAAAAGATCTGCAATCTGGATTATCGGCAGATTCTCATACTGCGATGTTCCAAGCAATGCCCAGGGAAATCCGGTAAAAATGTTCCCTCGGATATATTCCAGTCCAACCCAGAAAACACCGGCTGCAATTGTTATAGAGATATTATGCAGAGCCGTTTTTAAGAGATTGGTAGGCTGAATTTTATTGTCAACAACTCTGCAAAACGAAGAGAGTAACCATCCGAATGCTCCAAAATATAGAGCACAGTAAATAGTTAGTAAAACCCATCCTAAGACAACCCAGAATGCAATAAATTCAAAGTTCAGCAGGTTGTTGACCCAAAACAGCTGTATTCCGAAAAATATTAAACCCAATATAAATGATGTAAAAAAACTATTTTTAGGAGGTTGATATATGCAGTAAATCAGTATTGGAGTTAGGCATATCCAGGCTAAATCGGCATATGGCTGGGGAGAAAAAGCCATAATAAACAATGTGGCTGAGAGAATCGCAGTAACAATAGACAGAAAAAATGTTTTTCGGTTCACAGAACCGACCCTACATCTGCTTCGAAGTGCACTAATAAAAGACAGAAAAAATGTCTTGTTTAATATTTTAATCATTTCTTAAAGTTTTCCGCTTCTTCACAAATTTTCAGAATTCTATTAAAATCTTGATCCATAGTACGATTTTCGACTGTTTCATAGTGACCGGCTTGTGAAATCTTTTCAGCATAATCCGGGTCTTGCATGAATTTTTCAATTTTGTTTCTTAAATCTTGTGCATATTCAAGTTTTGCCAAAATCTGACCGTTTTCACTAAGAGAATCCTGTATGCCCTATTGTATCAGTAATAATTACCGGTCTGTTAACAGATTGAGCTTCAAGAAGAGATTTAACACCTGCAGCTGAATCTACATTATTAGGATGAAGCAACGTCCCGGCTATTGACTTAGAAAAATATTTTTATTCAGTAGCCGGGGAATGACATAAACCCGAAATAAATACATTTAAATATAACTTATATCAGGCTTTCAGCCCTAATTACTCGACTTTTTCACTTGGATTTTGTTTAAAGAATTTTATTGCCATTGGATATTCCCAGACAATTCCATTATTTGCTTTTATGCCGCCAATAATTGGGAAAACAACACCAATGATAGCTAGAGCAAAAAGCATAGGGATTCCAATTACAATAAAGCTTAGTATGAAACATCCAAATGCGTATATTGTAGCTGAGATAAGCCAATTGGTTACATTTTTGCCATGCATGTCAATCACTTCAGATTTCTCTTTGTAAATTTGCCATAAAACTATTGGAAGAATAAAACCTAAAAATGGCACCAGATAACCTGCAAACTGTGATAGATGAATAAACATTGCCCACATGTTTTCGTCTTGTAGGACACCATCTTCTATTTTTGGTTTTTCACCTGCAATTTGTTGAAGAAGTTCAGCCTTTGCTGTTTCAAATTCTTCTTCTGTAATTGCACCACTCTCTTTTAACTCTTTCAACTTAGATATTTCATCTGTAACACTCATTGTTTGTCTCCTATTATTGTTTTTTTAAGTGTTTAGTACGTTATGTACATTACACATTTACATTGCTGAAAGCAAGTAAAATTTTTTTCCTTAATTTTTCGGTTGTATTGTTTTTTTCGGCAGGGGTGAAGCACCCCGCTCTACAGTTGCTGATGCTGCAAATCAACATTAAGCTGTTAATCAGCTGCCTTGTAAGGTCGGGGTCCGTGACCCCGCTGTTTCAAATCAACTTTTAATCTGACATCTCGGCAAGGGATGAAGCACCCCCGCCATTACAGTTGCTGATGCTGCAAACATTCTGTTTCGATATTCTTTTCGGCGATAATTATTTGCTGTCACGCAGGGTGACTCGGCTCTGTGATGAGCAAATGACCAAGGACTAAAGCAAGCCATTCTACTGTTTAACTCTCTAACTGTCTAACTCTCTAACTGATTTCTGTTTTGTAAAGATGAACATCGGTTTGCGGGAATGGAATGGTTATATCATTAGCATCAAATGCTTTCTTGATGCTTTCCTGCATATCAAATAAAACAGTCCAGAAGTCCGGAGTGTTTACCCAAACTCTTACAGAGAAATCCACACTGCTGTTATTAAGTGTTTTAAGCACAATCGCCGGTTCGGGTTCAGCAAGAAGAAGATTTGTATTTTTTATTACATTATTTAATATTTCTCTTACATTGTCTATGTCATCATCGTATGAGACAGATGCAATAACCTCAACACGTCTTGTGGGGTGATGAGAAAAGTTTGTGATGCTACCTGACATGACAGGTGTATTTGGTAAAATAATTCTTTTATTATCAATTGTTTTAAGTTCAGTTGTGAAGATATTTACATCCTCTACAATTCCGCTTGTGCCACCTGCCTCAATAAAATCTCCAACCTTAAATGGTTTTAGGATTATTATAAGGACACCGGAAGCAAAGTTAGACAAAGAACCTTGAAGAGCTAAACCAATTGCCAGTACACCTGCACCAAGTACCGCAACGAGTGAAGTTGTTTGAACGCCAATCTTACTTAATGCACCAATGAATACAAAAGTCATAAGTAGAACATTAAGAATATTTGTCATAAAACTTATGAGCATTGCATCCATTTTTCCTGATTTACGCATTGCTCTTTTTATGAAGTTGCATATTCTGTTTACAACAAATTTACCAATAATTATAATTGCAATTGCAATGATAATATCAATTCCATAATTAATTAACAATGCTTTAATCTGATCCATAGATGTTTCATTAAAGTTTGTTATCATATTACCAATTGTAGCTTTTTCTACACCATTTGTCATTTTTTTCTCCTATTTTTAGTCTTTAAGGTGCAATCCACCATCTACATGAAGTACTTGTCCTGTAATATATTGAGAATCTTCAGAAAGTAAAAAAGCTACAACATTTGCAACTTCTTCAGGTTGTGCGAATCTTTTTAGAGGAATATTCATATTGTCTTTATTGGTTTGTGGAATTATTTTTGTCATATCCGTATCTACCATTCCCGGTGATACGCCATTAACCCTTATACCTAACCGAGCAGCTTCGAATGCAAGACTTTTTGTCAGACTCACAAGAGCAGCTTTGGATGCTGCATAATCTGCACTCATCCATTTTCCCGGACCATGAGCTGAGATTGAAGCAATATTTACAATAACTCCATTTTTTTGACGTCTCATCTGATTATATGCAGCTTGAGATGTAATGAATGCAGACTCGGTATTTAGGGCAAAGGTATTTTTCCATTTTTCCAATGTTACACCTCTGAATGCCATAGATTTTCCATGCCCGGCATTATTCACAATACCATCAATACCACCTGTAATTTCAATAAATTCTTTAACAATCATTTCTGCATTTTCTGGAATTGAGAGGTCGTATGCCAGCGGTATGACTGTCGAACCGTCAACAGCCAACTCATCAGCGGTTTTTTTTGTGATTTCCGGATTGCGACCGTTAATTCCAACTATTGCACCACACTCTATAAGTTTTTCTGCTATGGCTTTTCCGATTCCTCTGGTAGAGCCGGTTACTAAAACTCTTTTACCCGATAAATTGTACATAAAAATCCTTAGTTATTGACTTTAATCAATTATTATTTTACATTACCCCAAAATTTAAGGCTACATGCTTTAGGTAAATAGTATAATAAAATTATTTAAATTATGAAAGAAAATAATAGATGATTATAAAAAAAAGATTAGTTTTATGTTCCGTACTGCCTTTGGCAATGTTTTTGAGCGCAGAAGAACCAATTGAGTTAAAAGAGTTAGTGGTTTATCCGGCAGTCGAAACAGTTAGAATAGGCAGTTTTGGTGCTTTGCAATCAACAGTTTTCAAACAGCAGATTGATGACTTAAACGCATTTGATTTACAAGGTGCATTAAAAAATGTTCCTGGAATCACGGTTTCCAAACTTAATGTTGTCGGAAACTTTGGCGGAGCCGAGGGTGGGGGAGTTTTTATTCGAGGCATCGGGGCTTCACGTCCAGGAGGAGAATTGCTCACGCTTGTCGACGACATACCAAAGCTGGTTTCCGTATGGGGACATCCAATGATGGATTTTCTTAACATTAATATAGTTGATCGTGTTGAAATATATAAAGGTGCTCAACCGGTAAAGTTTGGCAACACAGCTTTTGCAGCTGTCAATTTAATAACAAGAAGAGCTTTTGAAGATGGTAATGACGGCAAATTATCTTTGCAGTATGGTTCTTTTAATACTTTTAAAGAAACATTTATGTTTGCAGGAAAAGATGACAAGTTTGATTATCTTTTTGCCAACACATATGCACGTTCTGATGGACATCGAAAAGACTCGGACGGGTACATATTCAATGCAACAACAAAGCTTGGATACGAGCTTAACGACAACTGGGATGCTTTGTTGTTTCTAAATGTATCAGATAATTATGCAAATGATCCAGGATCTTCTGATCCGGAGGTGTTGTCTAAAGGAGAGTATTATACAGATGATTTTATGATGATTGCTTCATTAGAAAATAGTTCTGATCAATTTGACGGCTACATAAAAGCGTATTACCAGTATGGCAAACTTGACTGGCAGGATCAGGATGAAACTTCCGGTCTTGATACAATAACGAAATACAGTCAGTATGGGACACATCTTAAGGAAACACTGTATGCAGATGATTCTCTCGATATCTTGGGAGGATTTGATCTTGATATATCAACAGGGCGGATAATTGCAAAAAACCCTGCAGATACAGATAAAAAATCTGATTATGCAACTTTTATCATCTCTTCACCTTATGCGTCAGCATCTAAAAGTTTTGATGCTTTTGTTGAGTCAACTTTTTCTGTCGGAGCAAGATACTTTTTTCATAACGAGTTTGACAGCGAGTTTGCACCTGAAGCCGGACTGGTTTTTAAGTATGATGACACAAAATTATCATTCAACTATGCACGCGGTATAAATTATCCGGGACTTTTTGTTGAGATTAACAGTGATATTTTTATGCCGGGCGATAACAAATGGCAAGATTTGGATGCCGAGACAATGGATCACTTTGAGGCAACAGCACAGCAAAAAATGTTTGATAATATAGTTTTAACGCTCTCCGGTTTCTTTGACTATGGACACGATAGGATTATTGTTGTGGCACCACCATTTCCGCCATCATGGCAGAACATTCAGAAATACCATACAAAAGGCTTTGAAGCATCAGCTTCCTGGAAGATTATGGAAAAAGCCTCTTTCTTCACCGGGGCAACGTGGATTTATGAAGCAGAACCATACGATCTGCCATATGTTCCGGAATTCAGTTTTAATTTTGGTATAACATGGCATTTTGCAAATCGGTGGAAATTTGTAATCGATGGCACATATATGGACTCATATTATGCCTTTATCAGAAAAAGAAATGCCCCCAATGCTGCACCTGAAAAAGTTGACTCATTCTTTGTAAGCAATTGCAAACTTTACTACACACAGCCAATGAAGCATGATATAGATGTTGTATTCAGTCTGTTTTTAGACAATATATTTGATGAAGATTATGAGTATTATCCGGGATATGAAATGCCGGGAACTGCAATAATGTTTGGAATAGAAATGGAAATGTAAATTGATTAGAATTATAAGACTTAACGGCAGTATTATCCAATATAAAGAGCCATATAAGGGAACACTATAGTTTTGTTTGTCTGGTATGAGAGGAAAGGAATGTTAGAAATTTATGAAGAATAGAAAAAGAATATTCCTAATAATATTTATTTTATATAATATTATTGTTTTGTTGCTATCAATTTTGCCTTCGTATATATTTCGAAAAGTGCCATATATGGAAACATTCTCGTTTGCGGACAAGATTGCACATGTGCTGATTTACTTGGTCTATATTCTAGTTTTATGTTCAATGTTGTATTATAATATCAATAAGAAGAAAGTTATATCATACGGAGTCTTATATACAATTTTGATTGGTGTACTAATGGAGTTTGTTCAGATGATTATTAAAGGTGCCGGCCGTACAGGTTCTTTTGGTGATATTGTTGCAAATACAATAGGAACAATCATCGGTGCCATTATCGTGCACGCCGTGCTGAAGAAGCTAGCAAATAAAAGTTTGTCCACAGATTAACAAGATTAAAGAAAGAGTTTTAGCCCTGAGTAATATAGGGCGAACGAGCCGCCTGTCTTCGTTCGATCATCGCACAAGGCAGGCGACCAAAAGAATTTTTTGCACGGAGGCGCAGAGAACGCAGAGAAGAGATAAAATTTTCACGCCGGAGCGACGCAGCTATCCCGCATGCCGGGACTAGCAAAGCTAGCTGAAGTCTTGCAAATTAACGGTTGATTGCCCCACATCCTGTAGCCGACCTAAAGCAACTAGCAAAGCGAAGTTTCAATTGTTCTGCTATTTTCATCAAACGTTTTTTATCTTCTAATTACATTCAGCTGGCTACGTCCGTTGTTGCTTTCAAAGTTTTGGAAGCCTGTATAACCTCTGGAAAACTCCTTTGGCACAACCACAGGAGTAAAGTATAGGTTACCTTTTGAATTACGTTTTGTAACCGGAAATACTGTATACCTAATTGGGTATGCGTATTCTGTCCCCATGACAAATTTTGTTGTTGTTTTTCGAGGAGCATAATTTTTGGGAGAATTATTTGCATTCACAAAAGCTGTTGTCGTTTTAATATTTGCGTCCTGAATTGCTTTTTCTTTTGCCGCTTGCTGCTGCATCAATGCCAGTTGCTGTTGCTCGTTATGTTTCTTCTGAAGTGCAGCAAACATCTCATTTTTAGCATTTTCAGTCATTTGGATATACGATTTCTTTTTATTGTCATAGTAGACTAAGACGCTGTTTGTTGTTATCTTATCAATAGTGTATGTTTTGTTGTTAAAATCAATGTTATCTTTCTCTTTTGCATATAACAGATAACCATTTTCAGTGTCGATGAATGCGGCAAGTAACCCCTGGGTTTCTTTTGGTTGATCAACTGTTAATGTTATCTTTTCTTCATCCGGAGTTAAAAGAACCACAGTTGATGCATCTTTGTCTTTATATGAGGATATTGTTTCCACAAATACTTTATCAAAATGTTGCGAGTATGAAAGGATTGTATAGTCACCAAGTTTGTCACCTATAGTCTTAAATATAGTTACATTATCCAAAGTATTAAAACTTAAAATTGGAGATTTATTATTAGATGATGTTTTGCCCTTAAAAAGATAGTCTATGCAATTTGGGTGAATAGAGTATAGTGCAATTTCACCAAAGCAACTGCATGATATCATTATGCAAGTAAATAAAATCGCTGTCGTATGCTGATTATTGTTCATTTCAGATTTCTATAATTTGGTTTTATTTAATTATAACGTATAGTTAGTGATAATGTCTATAAAAAAAACGAAAATTATGATTTTTTTAATTGAAAAAAAAGAGAAAAAAGTTCACTATTCTTTTTTACTTGTGTCATCCAAAAAAACAATATTACATTTTATTAATACATATGTTTATTAAATTAATATTTTCTGGTTTGGCAAAAAAAGTAGTTTTGTCATCTTAATTATTGGTGGTTGAGGTGATTTTCAGAATAGTGTGTGCTATAATATTATGTCATATATTTATTGTTTTCAAAAGAAAGTAGAGAAATGAATAGTCTGTTTATTACCTCATTTGGCGAGAGTCTTGCAAAAGCATTGTTTGCAAAAGCCATCCTTGAAGAAATTGGTGAAAAAAATTCTGTCCTGTATAAACCTGTTATATCCTGTAAAACATGCAGTTCCTGTAAAGAAAATTGTGAATCAAGTTTCACATTTGATGAAGCAGCTCAGCTTTTGGCGGTGGGTGAGAAAGCATTTATGGTTGATAAAATTCTTGCTGATTACAGTGCTTTAACAAAAAAATATGATTTTGTAGTTTGCGAGGGCAGTGATTATAAAACATTGGGTAAAATTGTTGAATTTGATTTGATGACAAGTATTGCTTCAAATCTTGATGTTCCAATGGTGATTATAGCTGAACCTGAAAAGAAAAATATGAGACCCAATTTCACAGCTTCAACGTTAAGTATTCTTACTTCTGCCGGTTGCAGAGTTGCCGGTATGGTTGGATGCGGATTTCAAAGTATGCCCGAATTTTGTACTGATATAATTTTTAAGTATACTTCATATATTAAACCTATGCCTGTTGTTGAAGTTGGTGAAGTGACAAAGGATATAGTTGATATTGTGTCCGAGATGAAGCCATCAAAAGTTACTCCAAGAATGTTTGAGCTTGAATTGTTAAATACAGCAGCATCCAAAAAACAGACTATTGTTTTGCCTGAAGGCTCTGAGCCAAGAATTCTTGAAGCCGTAGATGAGTTGCTTAAAAAAGATATTTGCAATATTATTCTTATCGGCAAAGAAGATGACGTTAAGTCAGCAATAGAAAAAGCCGGTTTAGATTGTACAGGTGCAGTTATTGTTAATCCTGCAACTGATTCAAGAAAAGAGCAGTATGCAACAGAGCTTGCTGAACTTCGCAAGAAAAAAGGTATGACATACGAAGAAGCATGTGAAATTTTGAAAGATGCAACATACTATGCAACCATGATGGTTTATAAAGGTGATGCAGATGGTATGGTTTCAGGTGCAATTCACAGTACAGCAAATACCGTTCGCCCGGCTCTGCAGATAATAAAGACAAAGCCCGGTGCTTCTATTGTATCGAGTGTGTTTTTTATGTGTCTTGCAGAAAAAGTTTGGGTTTTTGGAGATTGTGCTGTTAATCCTAAACCAACTCCAGAGCAGTTGGCAGAGATTGCAATTTCATCAGCTGAAACAGCGGCACAGTTTGGTGTTGATTCAAAAGTAGCATTTTTAAGTTACTCAAGTGGTGCAAGCGGCAAGGGTGAGGATGTTGAAAAAGTTATTAATGCAGTAAATATTGCAAAAAAGAAAGCACCTGATCTTATGTTTGATGGACCATTACAATTTGATGCTGCCTCAACACCTTCTGTTGCAAAAACAAAGATGCCGGACAGCAAAGTTGCCGGTCAGGCTTCAGTTTTTATCTTTCCTGATTTGAATGCAGGAAACAACTGTTATAAAGCCGTCCAAAGAACGGCTAATGCCGTTGCCGTAGGACCGGTTCTTCAGGGGCTAAAAAAACCGGTAAATGATTTAAGTAGGGGATGCACTGTCCCGGACATAGTTAATACAATCGCGATTACAGCAATACAAGCACAAGGAAAATAATACAAACAATGAAAGTTTTAGTAATAAATGCCGGTAGTTCTTCTATAAAATATCAACTTATTGAGTTGGATAACAATTTTACACTTTGCTCTGGTTTGATTGAGAAGATAGGTGAGAAAAGAGGAAACTTTAAACATAAATATGTTAAAGATGCAGAGGACTGTGTTTTGAAGAAGGAGCAGGTCTTTAAGAATCATGAAGAGGGTATGATGTTAATAGTCGATTTGCTTATTGATCCTGAGATTGGCGTTATCAAAGATAAGTCAGAAATAGAGGCAGTTGGTCACCGAGTTGTTCATGGCGGAGAGACATTTTTTGATTCTGTTTTAATTAATGATGCAACGATTGAAGGTATCAGGGCTGCGATTCCTTTGGCTCCACTTCATAACCCCGGTCATTTGATGGGTATTGAAGTTGCAATGAATGTTTTTGACACTATTCCTCAGGTTGCTGTTTTTGATACAGCATTTCATCAGACAATGCCTAAAAAGGCATATGTATATCCTTTGCCAATGAATTATTATACCGACTATGGAGTTCGTCGTTATGGAATGCATGGTACATCTCATCAGTATATTATGGAAGCCACGGCTGAGTATTTGAATAAACCGGTTTCGGAAACATCTCTTATTTCTTTGCATTTAGGAAATGGTGCAAGCATTGCCGCCATTAAAAATGGTAAATGTGTAGATACGTCAATGGGGTTAACACCCCTGGCCGGTGTAATGATGGGAACTCGTTGTGGTGACATTGATCCTTCTATCCATGCATTTTTGGCTCGTAATTACGATATTGATCCAATAGAATTTGATAGCATTATGAATAAAGAGAGTGGCTTAAAGGGGATTGCCGGTACAAATGATATGCGCGAAGTTATTGGCTTGATGCAGGATGGTGATGAGCAGGCAACTCTTGCATTTGAGATGTTCTGTTATCGCATCAAAAAGTATATTGGCACATACAGTGCTGTTCTCGGCAAAGTTGATGCCATCGTTTTTACTGCAGGTATTGGAGAAAATAATCCTTTGATTAGATCAAAGTGCTGTGAAAATCTTGAAAACATTGGCATCAAAGTTGATGAAAAAAAAGATTATAATGTTTCAGAAGAAAATCCAGAGGTCAGTACAGATGATTCACCGGTAAAAGTTCTTGTAATTCCTACGGCAGAAGAGTTACAAATTGCAAGAAAGACTGTGAAAGTCATAGGGCTGACACTCGTGTCAAAGCCTAAAAGAGGCTGGAAGTACTGGAAGGTAGTTGTGGTTTTTCTAAAGAATCTCTCCCGTTGGTCAGGTGTGGAACGCCTCCGTCTGTATTTATCTAAAAATTCTCGCACAAAGGACTCAGAGAAGACTAAATAATGGTTGTTTAATCATGAATGTTGGAAAAACTCCGCAGGCATTTATGTGGATAGGTTGCGAAGTAATACCTATTAAATACTCCAACTGAGTATATCGTCATAGCAATAGACTAGGGTGAACGATTTTCTGTCCCTTGTCAGCTAAGTGTTAATTAATACATTTGTTGTGCCGAGTTCATATCTTTTATTTCAAAAATTCTTAACTTTTGTTGGGTATATGACTTATTTAGTATACAGCATTATTGGTTTTTCATCTTTATTAATTGGTTTCTTCAGTTGGAAATTAAGAGAAAAATATCCATTAGCCGGTAAGATGGCACTTTTGATTGTTCCCGTTTTTGGACTATTCTTTGTTTTTGGAAGTTTAGTTTTTGTTTTTCATCCAATTCGAAGAATGTTTCCATATCATGTGCAATTTTGGACAATTGTTTCTCTACCACATATTGTTTTTTATTCCATCTATTTTATTTCAGGTGTTATTTTTGTTGAATGGCTGCAAACCAAACGCGAGTTTTATTTAGCCATTAATATTGTGATGCTTATTGGAATTACGGTTGCTTTTTTTGTTAATTTTATGGTTGACAATAAAAATCTTGATTCCAAATCTCCGGTAGCAGGTTCTCAACTTCAAAGTTCCGGTTATTCATGTACTGCTGCGTGCATAGTAAATCTTTGTATTGATTTTAAAATTCCAGTCTCTGAGCGTGAAGTGGCAGATGATATTCAGTTAATTGGCACTGGAGCTAGTATAGCTCAGGTTGGTTATATGCTTGAAAAACTTGGTTTTAATTTTCAAGAGACCAACAAAACTTCCATAGAAGACTTGAAGCCTCCCGCAATTTTGTCTGTAAGTTTCAGAGGTGAGCCAAATACTCATGTTGTTTATGTTAAAGGTAAAAAAGGAAGTTTGTTTCTGATTGTTGATCCGGCTCAAGGAGTTGCCGATTATAGAGATATAGAGTGGATCAAGGAAAATTGGAAAGGTATTGGAATGCACAATATATCTAGATGATGGTTTATCCTATACTCGGCAGCCCCGCACTCACTTCGAATTTTTAAGAATCAAAGTAAGGGCGGGCTGCCGAAACATCATTTAACCTGAAAAAAATAGGAAAAAAACCTTAATTTTCTGGTTGAGAGGATAAACATGTTTTTAAATCAATGAAATCAGGGTTTACATTATACTTTTATCACCCTTTGGGTGATCCCGCAAGGCGGGATGAAAATTAGTTTAGCGGACGCCGATCCAGCTACCAAACATAAAGTGTTTTGATGATAATTGCAGAGTTA
>CAYTUX010000164.1:0-13032 GCA_964441455.1 uncultured Victivallales bacterium
AAGAATCTTAATGAAACAGAAACAATCTATCCTGGAACAAATTTGCAGCTGAGGTACGAATTGGTGTCAGGTTAAATCCGTGGAGTAAGGAAATCTGAAACCAGGTACAGATGCAATTTCGTTACGGATCTCTTCTGCTTCAAGTCGTATGGTTTCCAAATCTTCACCGTATACTTTGATTGCCAGCTGAGCTTTTACGCCAGACAGTAGCTTTTCAAGACTACTTCTTGCTCCTTGCTTCCTTTCTTTCTAACCCTAGGTCGCTGGATTTTTACTTCATCTGTTCCCTGATAATACTGTGCAGGAGCAGAACCAGCACGCCTATATCTGCTATCTGAATTATGAGCATAGCGGTCTCCGCAAAGCTCGTTAACTTCATCAATCATCACCTCAACAAGCATGGTTTTAACCATATCTCGAAGAAAGGTATTCATTCCATCGCCAATTTCTTTTGAATTTAGCTTTTCTATTATCTGCCTATTTGGTATATTTCCCATGTGTAGTTCTCCTGTTTTTTTTGGTTAAAGCTGCATTGTAACAAATGCAGCAGGAGACTACACATCTAAAATTTTAACAATGGTCGGGACTCTTCCTCTTACAGATAAGTCAAATGTTTTATTTATTTTAAAAAGTTTAAATTTATTAAGGACAAGGCAAAAGGAAATAATATTTGCAAAATTAATATTTTTTTGTTAAGTTTATGCTATATTATGTATTTAGACATAAATACAGGAGGGGGCTACTATGGCTATGCTCGAAGTTAAAGTTTAATGAGAGCTGTTGAGTAGCAAAAAAAAAGACCAATTTTGAAATAATCAAAATTGGTCTTTATAAATTAATTTTTTTAACTTAGTTATATTGCAGCAAGTTTTTTTGAAGCTCTTGATTTTCTTCGGTTAACATTATTTTTTTTAATAATTTTTTTCTTTGCAGCTTTATCAAGAGCTGAGCAGTATTTATTGAATGCTTGAAGAGCAACTTCTTTGTTTTTTTCTTCAACAGCATTATAGAATTTATTTTTTGCTGTTCTGATTCTGCTTTTTAGAACTTTGTTACGTTCTTCTGAAGCTGCAGAAGTTTTAATACGTTTCATTGCACTGTTAGTAGTCGGCATAGTTTATTGTCCCTTATTTTTTTATATATAAATTTGTAAGCTTTTGTGTTCAAGTTTTTTATCAAAAGAAACGGTAATATACAGTATTTGGAAAAATAGTCAATATTTTTTTTGCAGAAATGTTGTTTTTATTTACTTTTTAAATTATCCAACTACTAAAGGAAAAGTGCAATGTAAGTTTATTAATGTTTGTTATACTTGGTAGTTGGTATTTTAAAGGCGGGGTCAAGGGTTCAGACTCTACAGAAGCCACATGCAATCAACAAGTTAGCGTTGTTGTGGTGCTTAATCCCCCCCCCCGTTGGAAGTGCAATCAACCGGAAAAATGAGATTTAGTTATTACTTTGTTCTTAGAACTTGCAATAGGGGGTTGGTTATATTAGAATGCATTTTATTTAGAAAGAGGAATTTTGATGAAGAGAACAAATATACTTTTTGCTATTGCCGATGATGCTTCCCATATGAGTGCATATGGGCATAATTTTTTAAACACACCTTCTTTTGATCGAGTTGCCGATGAAGGTGTAAGATTTACGAGAGCTTTTACCACAAATCCTAAGTGTGCACCGTCTAGAGCCAGTATTTTGACAGGTCGTCATACTTGGCAGTTGGAAGAAGCTTGTCTGCATTGGAATAACTTTCCTAAGAAGTGGTCGGTTTTTCCAGAGGTTTTGGAAGATGCCGGTTATCATGTTGGTTTCACCGGTAAAGGATGGGCTCCCGGTGATTGGGAGTCGTTTGAGTGGGAACATAATCCGGCAGGGAAAGAGTATAGTTCAATCAGGCTTAAGGCACCTGAGGGAACTTGTATAAATTCTTGTGATTATACTGCAAACTTTGTTGATTTTCTTAATCAGAAAGATGATAATAAACCATTCTGTTTCTGGTATGGTTGTTATGAACCACATCGACCATATACTTTTGGAGAAGGGGTAAAGGGCAAAGATATTGCTGATGTCGATGTTCCTGAATATTATCCGGATAATGAAGCAGTCAGAACAGATCTGATGGATTATGCACGTGAAGTTGAATGGTTTGATATGCATTTGGGTAATATGCTTAAAATTCTCGAAGATAGAGGCGAACTTGATAATACCCTGATTATTGTAACTTCTGACAATGGTATGCCTTTTCCGCGAGTAAAAGGTCAGATGTATGATGATGATTTTAAGCTGCCTCTTGCCGTTCGTTGGGGTGCCGGATGTCATGGGGGAAGAGTTGTTGATGATTTTGTCAGTTTCAGAGATTTTGCACCGACTATCTGCATGGTTGCCGGGGTGGAAGTGCCTGAGACTATGACAGGTAGAGATTTTATGAAAGTGTTGAAATCGCGGGAAGATGGTGTTGTTGACTCAGGTTGTAATCATATTTTGATGGGGCGTGAGCGACATGATATGGGCAGAGAGGGAGATTTGGGTTATCCTGTTCGATGTCTTCGTAATGACCAATGGTTATATGTTTGGAATTGTGCTCCGGATCGTTGGCCATCCGGTAATCCGGAAACAGGCTATACGGACATTGACAGTAGTCCGACAAAAGAGGCAGTATTGTCGGCAAAAGAAAATGGTGAGGATAAATATTGGCAACTATGCATGGCAAAGCGGCCTGAACATGAACTTTTTGATATCAGGAATGATCCGCACTGTTTAAATAATCTGGCGTTATATGAAGAGAATAAAGAAATTGTCAATTCTTTACACAATCAATTATTAGTAGAGCTTAGAGAACAAGGAGATCCGCGTCTTGACGATCCTGATTATTTTGAAGGAAAGAGATATGTTGGAGGAGCGAAGCATTCTTGGGCACATTATCTTGATGGCACTTGGCAGAAGCAGAGATACTAGTGTAATGGTTAATTGTTAATAAAGGAATAGTTCCGCAGGCATTATAAAAAATGCGAAAATGTGCAAGTTTGAAAATGGCGGATCCACCTATTGTTCATTCATCAAAATGTAATTTGAGAGAATAATGGAAAAGAGAGTATATTCAGTTATTGAGATAACAAAGTTGATTACGATTTCTTTAGAGAGATCTTTTTCATCTATTTGTGTTGAGGGCGAGATTTCAGACTGTGTAGTACATAGTTCAGGTCACTGTTATTTTACATTGAAGGATGGGAACAGTGCACAGCTTCGCGGAGTAATGTTTAGAATGAACTTTTCATTACTTCCTTTTGTTCCGGCCAACGGTATGAGGGTTCGAGCAGTTGGAAAAATTAGTGTATATGCACCTTCCGGTAGTTATCAGCTTATTGCAAATCAGATGGAGGATGTTGGCAGGGGGGATTTACACAAGCAGTATGAGGATCTCAAGCAGAAATTTCAGAACGAGGGATTGTTTGACGACGAACATAAACAGCAGTTGCCCCTTCTGCCGAGGAAGATTGGTATTGTTACCTCTCCAACTTCTGCAGCTTTGAGAGATATTCTCAATGTGCTTGGAAGGCGTTTTGAAAATATACCGGTGGTAATTGCTCCTGTACAGGTTCAGGGAGCAACTTCTGAAAGGCAGATTGCCGGTGCGGTAAGGTATTTAAATGATAATAGTTTATGTGATGTAATAATTGTTTCCAGAGGCGGAGGAAGTTTTGAAGATTTATGGTCGTTTAGTGATGAGATAGTGGTTCGTGCAATTTACGAGTCAAAGTTAGCGGTTATTTCTGCGGTTGGACATAATATTGATCATCCTTTGTGTGATTTTGTTGCAGATTTAAGGGCTCCTACGCCATCAGCCGCAGCCGAACTTGTTGTGTTGCCAAAAGCTGATTTTAAGAAAGATATTTTAAGTTATCATGCAAGAATAGAACTATCACTTGCAGGATTGGTAAATATATATAAAACAAAGCTTGAAAACATCAAATCAAATTATGTTTTTCATGAACCTCAAAATTTAATTGCCCGTTATATGCAGCAATTGGACAGTTTTGATATTGCAATGGATAATAGTTTAAAAAGACTACTTGCCAAGCGTGAGAGAGATTTGGAAGTGTGCAAGTTTCGTCTGTCCGGTTGTGCAACTTGGATGGTTCAGGAACAGAGGAGCAACTTGAAAGGTTTTGAAAGCACGCTTGTAAGCTTGTTGAATTCTTTTTTAAAGGAAAAGGAGCATGATTTGGCAGTTGTTGGAGGTAAGTTAAGTGCATTTAATCCATATGGAGTTTTGAATAGGGGTTATAGTATTACAACAAAGAAAGATGGTTCAATTGTTCGATCTGTTGCAGATGTTACAAAGGGAGAGCAACTTGTTACTCGGGTAAAAGATGGAATTTTTGATGTTGATGTTTTGTAGAGTCTTATTATATTATAAATAAGGGTATTCTGTTTAAATCATAATTTGTTTATTGACAATATTTTACACTATGTTAAAGGCGCTAGAAGTTCAATCCCGCTCATTGGGATTAGCACGACTAGATAGAACACTTAGTACAAAAAGGAATTTAATAATATGAGTAAAGATTCGGTAAAATTAAAGATACAGGAGATGCAGTTTGAGTGTACGTTCTGCAAAAACACAAATTTCATAAAAAAGGTGTTGAACATAAAAGCTGATGGAGAGAATTCATTTGGATTTGGAAAGTCAACTGAGCGTATTCAGAGTGCTGTTTGTACAAAATGTGGCTACATTCATATGTTTATGCCAAAAGAGACAGATGCTTTTAAAGAGGCCTTTGAAAAAGAGCTGGAAAAATCAAAATAATTGTTAAAGTACTCTTTTCAGAGTACATCCTATTTATTAACAATACCCAGGGTTACTCCCGCCCTCACTTTGATTCTTAGAAATTTAAAGTGAGGGCGGGGGTGCCGAAAAGGGTTTTCAACCGAAAAATTAATGAATTTAAATATATAAGAAGAGACTTCAGCATGCTCTGAAGGAGCATTTTGTACTAGCCTAGGGTGAGCGATCCAGCTGCTACCTGACAAATTATATTTGTCAGGTAGCAGCTGGAGAGCGTAACCCTAGGAGAAATAATAAATAAATTGTACTCTGAAGGAGTACTTGGAAAGTCAAACAATGTCACAATCATTAAGCAATATAATTTTACATATAGTATTCAGTACCAGAAATAGAGAGCCATGTATGGATGCAGATACTCAACAAAAGATTTATGCTTATTTTGTCAAAGCATTTGCCGACCATAAATGTCCTGTCTATGAAATTGGCGGAACTAATAATCACATTCATATAGCTTGTTCGTTTTCACGAACATTGACTGTCAGTGATTTGATTAGGGATGTTAAGATATCCAGCACTAAATGGATTAAAGAAAAAACTTTAAGAGATTTTTCTTGGCAGAGGGGTTATGGTGTCTTTTCTGTTAGTCAATCTCAGTTAAATAAATTAGAAAATTATATTCAAACTCAAGAAGAGCATCATCGGCAAAAGAGTTTTAAACAAGAACTGCTTGAGTTACTGCAAAAACACCATATTTCTTATGATGAAAATTATCTATGGGATTAACTATGCTAAATTATATCAAAAACAATTTAAGATTTCTATTTTCAGGTAAGTTGGCTTTATTCAGAGGTCATCTTCCTGCAAGAGAATATAAAGTATCGTCTGATTTTTTAGGTATCTGCGTTGCGGGTTCAGAGGAAGATGGTTATGATGACTATCTTTTGGAGCAGTTGAAAGATCTTGGTATATCTCATGTTCGACTTGATTACACCTATTCCGACCGTAAAAATCATTTTAATGCAGAGCTTTTAGACAAATTATTTGTTAATGGTTATAAAATTATGCTGCATTTGGTTCAGCCGCCGGATGATGCGGCATGCAGCTCTGAAGATGAGCCAACAGAGAGATGGAAAAAGTTTGTTGCTGATGTATTACAAGAACATCACACAAAGATTGAATGTATTGAGGTCGGTTCGACTTTAAATCGCAAAAAGTGGACAAAGTACAAATCATTAAAAACTTTTCTTCCATCGTGGCTTTATGCATATAACGAGGCAAAGAGATATGATCTTCTTGTTGCAGGACCCAACTTTACAGATTTTGAACCCATATACAATATTGCCTTTTTACCTGAACTAAAAAAACTAGATGCACTGCCGGACATTCACACAAACAACATGTTTGCAGAGCGAGCTGTTGAACCCGAGCTCTTTGATCGCAAAGTTTTAGGAGATAAATTACGTCTGGTACACAAATTTAATTTAATAAAAAAGGCGAAGCTTTACAAAAAGATTAGTGAAGCGTTCGGCATATCAAAAACCATATCGCCTCATGTTGCATGGAGTTTAAGACGAATTGACAGAGTTCTTGCTGACAAAGAGGATAAACATGCCGACTATGTTGCCAGATATTGTGCTTTACTTGCCTCCAGCGGATCTTTTGACAGAATGTATTGGGGACCTTTAATAAGTCAGAGAGAAGGATTAATTGATGACGGAACAGATTATTATCCTGATCTTTTTCATGTGACATTATATTCAAAAGCAAATGGAAATCTGAAAGATTATAGAAAACGTCCTGCTTTTGATGCATATAAAACAGTTCAAAAGTTCATTGCCGGCTCGCAATATATGGGAGCTGCTGCAAGCTCAAATGGTTTGGAAATTCATTGCTTTGAAAAAGATGGGCAAGAATTGCATATGTTATGGACAACAAATGGAAATTTTGCTTCATTATCATCGATTTACAGTTCTAAGATTTCAGTTAAAGCATATGATGTTTATGGTAACAGGCTTGATCAGACACCTTCATATATATTTGAAAAACCCTTATACCTGTTTTTTGACACGGATTCGCCAATTGAAATGTTTCAAAAGCCTAAGATTATACCCAAATTACGCTTTAAACCGTTTGGGTACAATGAATTTTCTGAACTAATTTTTAATCGTGACAGAAAAGTGATATATAAGAAAAAGTATCAGGATTTTGTCTTGAAATTTATTAATTCAGATAAGACACCTTATGAAAACACAATCTATATTACTGATTCTAAAAAGGCTTTGAGGTGCTGGAATAATTTACATGAACTTAGAAGACGTGGTTTGCCCACAGAAGAGCCTGTTGCTTTCGTTATCGGTAAAAAGAAATATTTATTGATTATCAAGCAACCTGAAGGTTTAGTGCAGGCTTCTACTGCCGACAAGATTAAAGCGGTTGAAGCTTTGACAGACAGAAAAAGTTTTTGTCATGACAATGGTTGCCGGATATTTACAGCTGCTGATTTAGAACTATTCTATTCTTGTCATGGAACATATACATTTTCAGACCGATAGGAAACAAGCTTGAAAAATGCATAGGGCGGCATAGTCGCCTGCCTGCCTATGCGGTTCTGTTATTATTCTGGAATTATGATTTTTTTTTCGGACTCTTTATTCAAGACCTCAACCAATAAGACCCAGAAGCATAAAACAATATTGAACATAGGAATTTGTAAGGCTAACGGAAGAGAATATATTATTAAAACTGCGGGCATCCAGACAAGCCAGTTGGAGATAATCATAGCAGGAATTTGAATATGAAAGAACTTCTTGTCAAACTTTTTTAATAAACCTTTGAATTTATAGTCATAAGCTTTCCAATGATATACAGCTGCTATGACTGGAGCTGCTATAATTGCTGCATATATAAACTGATCACAAAATACTTTGCTTGCCAAAACTTTGAAAGTGTTCTCTATTCCGAATAATTTTGCTTGAAAAGTGTATAAAAGATCGACTTCAATACCACGTTCAGCCCAGAAAATAATAAAGAATATTAAATCTTTAATGGGGTGTTTTTTTGTTTTGCCGGTGGATAAAAGGTATATATATGGAATTATTCCCCCAAATATTGCTGTTGCGATCATAGAATATATGAAACCATATTTGTTTTTTAAGTTGCTTATTGCATCAAAAGATGATCTTGATGGCTCATAGAAGTAGTAAAGAGAAAGGATAGTTGCTGCAAAAATCCAAAGAATAATGCCTGGAATTGTGTTTTCTTTTATGCTGGTTTTTATAATATGTAGTAATTTCCTTTTCATAGGTGCGAATTGTATCTTAAACAAAAAACTGTTACAACTAAATTTTGATGTTTTACAATCCCTTACCCTGTTTTTCTGGTTAAACGTCTTTTCCGGCGGGGTGCTTCACCCCGCCTTTAAAATATAATTTTCAACTTATCACCCAAAACCGCAAAAAATGAAAATTCATTCCCTAATTTTATTGGTCAAAACAGATGTTTTTTGCTCAACCGAAAATCTAAGGATCCCTTACCCTGTTTTTCTGGTTGAACACCCTTTTTGGCGGGGTCACGGACCCCACCCTACAGTTGAGGATGCTGCAATCAAAGCTAAATGGTTGATTGCAAATGGTTTTTGTAGGGTCGAGGTGCTTCACCCCGCCAAAAAGGGTGTCAAATGAAAAACTAAGGACATTTAAATTAATTCAAAAATAAGTTTGTGTTTATTTAACAGATATACTAAAATAAAAAAGTTAATTAAATATTTAAATAACGCTTATAAAAGAAGGAAAACAATATGATGCAGGAATGGTTTAAGGATGGGAAATTGGGTATTTTTATTCACTGGGGAATTTATGCTGTGCAGAGGAGGGGAGGAGAATCCTGGCCGATTGTAAATGCTCAAGTCAGTTATGATGATTATCTTTCACAAATGGATGATTTTTCTGCCTCTGAATTCAATCCTGACGACTGGGCTGAACTTTTTAAGGAAAGTGGGGCTCAATATGCTGTACTAACCACAAAGCATCATGATGGTGTTGCTCTCTGGGCTACAAAAGAAGACAGTCCAAGTATTCCTAATTATACCGATTGTCCTGATCTGGTTGCAGCATATGTTGAAGCTGTTCGCAAAAAAGGGTTGAAAGTCGGGCTTTATTTTTCTCACACTGATTGGTCAAACATGGATCATTTTTCGGTAATTACAGGCAAATCAGAAACTGAACTGCTTGAACTGCACAAAAAAGCTATGAATTACTGCGAAATATGGGAAGATAATCAGGAAAAAGTTGATTTAAGCAATAGTCCGGAATATCAGGAAAAATGGCAGTCATTTTTAGATTTTCATCGTCGGCAGCTCACTGAAATATTAAGTAATTATGGTCCGATAGATTTAATTTGGTTTGATGTAATGCTTGGTCGCAAAGGTTTTGATTACAAGAGTGCTGAATTGCGCGAACATATACATAGTATTTGTCCTGAAACAGTAATTAATTCCAGACTTGGGGAATATGGCGACTATGAGACACCGGAACAATTTATTCCGGTGAATCCGCCGGACGGCAAATGGGAACTTTGCATTACTACGAACAATACCTGGTCATATACAGGCAGAGAAGAGGAGTATAAGACACCATATGAAATTATCACCATGTTCTGTGAATGTTTAGGGATGGGTGGAAATATGCTTTTGAATATCGGACCTGATGAAAAAGGTGTGATTCCTGAAAGGCAAGTGGAATTGCTGAAAACACTAGGTATGTGGGTTCGCAAACACAAAGAAGCTGTATATGGTACGGAGCGTGGGCTGCCCCATGGTTATGCGTATCACTTCAGCACACTCAATAAAGAACGTAATACAATTTATTTGTATCTTGCTCATATACCAAAAGAAGCTACACCTGTTAAAGGTATAAAAAATGCGATTAAGTCTATAACTGTTCTCGGAAGTAATGCTGAATGTAATTATAAGAGAATTGGAGGGGCTTCTTGGTTAGGCGTACCCGGAACTCTATGGATTGATGTACCCAAAGACTCTCTTGACGAATATGTTACTGTACTCAAGATAGAACTGGATGGCAAGCTGGATCTTTATGGTGGAGAGGGCGTTGAGATTGATGTGAACTAAATAATTTTTAGTTATCAATGGTTAATGATTAATGGAGACCAGCTTTACTCGTAGTTCATATTGTATATGTGTATATTATGCAGTTGCTTTGCGATAGATACTAATTTGATATATAGTCAATTTCAAAAGTCAAGCAAGTAGGGCTGAAAGCCTGAGATAATTATTTATTTCGGGCGTAGGTCATTCACCAGCTACTGACTGGAAATATTTTTGCTAAGTCAATAGCTGGGTCATTTCTTTATCCTATAAAGTTTATTATTAATGGCTAAAGCCTCTCTCGTAAACTCGAATCTTGCTCCCAGTTTTGCAAATCAATATTGTTTTGTAGCAATGGGAGCGACGATGTCCCCATCGTCATGAAAAAATATTTTCTAACTTTATCACCCAAAAAGTGATAAAATGACAATTAAAAACTTAATTTAATTGAACGAAATACATGTTTGTGTCTAAACCAGAAATCTAAGATAAAATAAGGAGTTACTAAAAAAAGATGAATGTAAAAATGAAATATGAAGATATTGAGTTTGCTTTTTTTTACGTGAGTGGAGACAGTAAACTTATGAACTGTGCACTCCTTGATAGATCAGAGGGAAAATTCTATTTTAGTTGTGATTTGTTGGGAGAAGATGATATTCCTGATAATTTATGGAAGGATAGTACAGCTGTTGAGATGCCTCATAAGAATGATTTGGATCTTGGCCAATATTTGATATTTAAGTTTATTGAATTGAATGCTCCTGATGAATATGATTATGTCAGGAGAATTTTCAGAAAGAGGGGAGCTTATTCTAGGTATAAGGATTTTCTGGAATCTAAGGGTTTGCTCGAAGAGTGGTACAAGTTTGAGAATGACGCACAGGAAAAAGCTCTAAGAGAGTGGTGCAAAGAGGAAAATATTGAATTGGTTGATTAATGGAAACGAGCTCTGCTCGTAGTTTATAGAATATAGTATACAGTTGCTCTGCGAGGTTCAGTAAAAATTTTTATGGAAAGTAATTACGCCTTGAAAGGGCAGATTATACTAGCCCTGCTGATAATAATTGGTTTTTTGTTGCGCCCTGTAAGGGCAATTTTATAAATATAGGGTTATAAGCTGCCTTTACAGGACGAAGTCGTATAACGTTAACAAGAACCCAGGGTGCGTTGCCCGGGGCTGGTATAATTTGCCATTTCAGGGCGTTACACAGAGGGAATAAGAATAAATAATATGTATCCAATTGATTTATAAAAAATTGGGTGCAGGCTCAGCCTGCTTATTGACCTCGGCTGAGGTCGGCTACAGATGTGAAACAGTAAGATGAATATTGTTTTGCGGATTGCCAATTGTAGTCAAGGTTGTTAGTCTGTCCAGCTATCAATCCCTGCGGAGAATATTTGCTAGCTGTGGCAGACCTTGGAAAACATGGGTGCAGGCTCAGATTTCAAGTTTTGACAGAACCATCTGCGAGGTTAAGAAATAATTATGAATATAAATTTTTTAAAACTCATAATTGGATTTGTTGCGTGTTTATGCTTTATGGGATGTGCAACTTTTCATAGTAGCTCACTTACTTTGAAAGAAGCTGTTCAAGCTTCATATAAAGTTATTGACAAAAATCAATATGTTGTGTTGGATGTTCAAAAAGATGGAACTGTTTTGATTTCCAGATGCCCGACAACTCTTGCCGAAATTGAGACAATTTTATCTTTGGAAGGTGTTTCAGATGAGTTAGGGGTATTTATTGAGGTTAAAAGATATACAAAGTTTGAGTATGTTAGAGACGTTTTAGATTCTTGTAAAAAAGCAGGGCTTAACAATATACTTTTCAAAGAAGTTAAATGGTAAGGATTTAAGTCTTATTTTTATTCAAAGTCATCGTCCAGGTATAATGTTGATAAATCGATTTGGAATTTTTTTACAAAGTTGTGTAAGTCTATATCTGTTTTTGTTCCCAGCCCAAACATAGCAGGTTTTTCTAAAGAATCTGTTTCGATTGCATTGTCGACAAGATCAGTCATTTTTTCTGATTTTTCAAGCAGTCTTAGTCTCACTATTTCTTTTGTTCTTGGTTCATGAAAAATTGTTGTCTGTTTTTTAAACATCCTCATCTATTTCTCCGTAAAATTTTATAATGGGATGCATTATTTCATTATAATGCAGTAAGAACAAGTTTTTTTTGTAAAAGGTTCTTAGATTTCTGATTAAGAGGATAAACATCTCTTTAAATAAAAGCCTTGGCGAGGCTGGAGCCTATGATCCCGCAAGGTGTTGCCGACAAAATTAAAAGCGTATAAAAATGCCAAAATAAACCTGTCCGGGAAATGGTGGAGAGATGAAAGCCGTAGATGAAAGTTAAAACTGAAAAGGGAAAGTGAAAAAATACAAGTAAAGCAAAGCTCGGTCGTTTTTGGTTAAAAATTGCCTGTATCATCATAGATTTTTATTGCTTTTGCAATGGTGTCGATATTTTCTGACTAAAAACTTCCTGTGTGGTCGCAAGATTTTAGGTTTGTCATGACGTGGGCGGTATTTTATGATTAAAAAAAGAGGCGTGGTGCGACCGCCTTAGTTTTTGAGACGATATTTCTTTATTTTTCCATTAAATAATTTATTAAGACAGGCATCTCTAATAATTTTGCAATCAATTCTTGTTCTGCTTATTTAATAGTGTGTGTTTTTACTTTGATAAGCTTTTTCTCTCCAAATCATCATATATTTTTATAATAAATAAAATTAAGACAGGCATCTCTAAAGATTTTGTCACAAAATCGTCAATTTGTTGCATTCTATCGGTTCAATTATACTTTGCATGTGGTTTGCTAGGGGGATGCGTGAGGTTGGTGAGCTATATGGATGAGGTTTATGGGAGGAATTGGTTAAATTAGGTAAAATCGGGTGTTTTTGAGCAAGCTCCGCCCTTGAATGATGTTTTACTTGTAATTTTTTTTTGTTTGAATCTTATTCCGGCGGTCGGAGTGCATCTTTTTGGAGATTTCTGATTGTGCAGCAGTCTCCAAAATCGACTTGCTTGATGGTTCGAGCACCTGTCTTTCTTTTTTCAGGGAAGAAATCTTTAAAGGTTGTGAATATCTCTTCACAGAAATCTTCTGCACCAAATGCAACTCCATATGACATATG
>CAYTUX010000165.1:0-4388 GCA_964441455.1 uncultured Victivallales bacterium
TGTAAAATTAAATATAACTATAATTGGTATTATAGATATTTAATTTATAAGATGGAACCTCTTTTTTTCTTTAGACACACAAATTGGGACGGTCTCGAGTTGATTCGATTATTAGCTTCAAAACGTGAATGTCACTGTAATCAATTGATAATCAATATTTTATAATATATAGCATCACCTGCTGAGCATTTGAACTGCCGAATATAGGTTTAACTACTATTTGTTAGGGCTAACAAATCATTTGCCGGCTGGAAGCTTGCGTTACATTGTCAATCCGTTTGGGCACAAAAAAAGAGCGACTTAAAAAGTCGCTCTTTTTTAATATACAATGTAGTAGCTTATTAATCAGTAATAGTATAAGCAATACGTTTCTGATAACTTGTATGCAAATATTTATGAGCATTGTGTCCCAAAGGTTCGCCTAGGAAATCTTTATAGATTTTAGCGATTTCAGGGTTATCATGAGAACAGCGTTGTACACTCTTTTCATCATCACTGTAGATACCGGCTGTACGCTTCTTACGAACTTCATCGCAGGCAAGAACAGGTTGTCCGCCGCCACCAATACATCCGCCGCGACAAGCCATCACTTCTATAAAGTGCCATGGAGGCTCCTGACCGGCTTTACGAGCTTCTCTAACCTTATTAAGGACCTGTTCAATACATGAAGTCTGATGTGCAACAGCAATTTTTACTTTATTACCTTTGATATCAATTTCAGCTTCTTTAATACCTTCAAGACCTCGAACAGCTTTGAAATTAACATCTTCCAGGTTTTCTTTGGTAATTAAGTAGTATGCTGAACGAAGAGCAGCTTCCATAACACCACCTGTTACACCAAAGATTGTTCCTGCACCTGTATATTCACCAAGAATGCTGTCACATTTTTCATCTTCAGGAAGGTTGGCGAAATCAATACCGGCAGCTTTAATCATACGGGCTAATTCGCGTGTTGTCAATACTGCATCAACATCCTGCTGGTCTGTTGAATACATATTATCATCACGAGTTATTTCATATTTTTTAGATGTACATGGCATAATTGCAATATTCTTAACCTTCTTAGGGTCAAGATCCATCTGTTGAGGATAATATGTTTTTGACATAGCACCAAGCATCATCATAGGAGATTTTGCAGTAGAAAAATTATCAATGAAATCATGAGCATTTTTCTCCATGTAATCTGTCCATGAAGGGCAGCAGCTTGTTATAAGCGGAAGAGTCCCCCCCGTTGTGAATCGCTTTACAAACTCACTACCTTCTTCCATAATTGTAAGGTCAGCCGAGAAGTTTGTATCGAATACAGCATCAAATCCTAAGCGACGTAGAGCGGCATACATCTGACCGGTTTTAATTTCACCCGGTTCAAAACCAAATGCTTCACCAATTGCAACACGTGTTGCAGGAGCAATTTGTACTGTTACATGCAGATCAGGGTCTTCAATCATATCCCAAACTTTTGCGATGTCATCTTTTTCGTATATTGCACCCACCGGACAGTGAGCTGAACATTGTCCGCATTTAATACATGGACTGTCAATCAAATCAACATCGGCAGCCGGTGCAATTCTTGTATTTTCACCTCTGTTCAAAAACTCAAGAGCCCATGCACCCTGCATATTCTGGCAAACCAAAGCACATCTGCCGCACTGAATACATTTGGTCGGATCCAGAACGATTGAAGGTGTACTTGTATCCTTTTCGATTTTCCTAACCCTTTTCGCAAACTTTATTTCACGAATACCCAAGTCAGCAGCCATTTTTTGAAGTTCACAATTTCCACTTCTAGGGCATGTCAAACATTCGTTTGGATGAGTTGAAAGAATAAGTTCAAGAACAGTACGACGAACCTTAATAATTTCGGGGTCGTGTGTAATAATTCTCATACCCGGCGTAACTTGTGTTGCACAAGCACGAAGCATTTTCGGAGAACCTTCTTGTTTTACAATACAGATTCCACAAGCAGCCCAGGCAACCAAGTCGGGGTGATAGCACAATGTTGGAATATCAACATTGACCTTCTTCGCTGCATTAATAATAGTGGTACCAGGCTCAACAGAGACCGCAATACCATTTATAAATAAATCTATCATTTCCATAATAATTAGTCTCCTAAATTTAGCTTACCAAAACGGCATTAAATTTACATGCTCCGACACATTGACCACATTTAATACATTTTTCCTGGTCAATTACGTGAACACCTTTAACAACACCCGTTATTGCATTAACAGGACATTTTCTTGCACATGCAGTACAACCAACACAATTTTCCGGAATAATTGAATATTTTATCAAGTCTTTACATTTACCGGCAGGACATCTGCCCTCAATATGTGCCATATATTCATCTTTGAAGTACTTCAAAGTTGAGACAACAGGATTTGATGCCGTCTGTCCCAAGCCACATAAGGATGCTTTTTGCATTGCTTTTGAGATTTCCATCATCTTCTTGAAGTCTTCTTCTTTTGCTAATCCCTTAGTTACATTCTCAACCAAGTTGTACAATGTTCTACCACCAATACGGCATGGGGCACACTTACCACATGATTCATCAACTGTAAAATCAAGATAGAATTTTGCAACGTCGACAATACAGTCATCTTCATCCATAACAATCAAACCGCCTGATCCCATAATTGAACCAAGAGCAGCAAGTGTATCATAATCAATTGGTGTATCCAGATAATCTGCAGTTATAACACCACCGGATGGTCCGCCTGTTTGAGCGGCTTTAAATGCTTTACCTCCGGGAATGCCTCCACCAATGTCGTAAATAATCTCTCTTAGCGTTGTTCCCATTGGCACTTCAATCAAACCGGAGTTCTTGATTTTACCGGTCAGAGCAAAAACTTTTGTACCCTTGCTTGTTTCTGTACCAATGTTACCAAACCACTCACCACCTTTAAGGATGATTACCGGAATGTTAGCCCATGTTTCAACATTATTGATAACAGTTGGCTGTCCCCATAATCCCTTAGCAGCGGGAAATGGAGGTCTTGTTGTAGGCATGCCTCTGTTACCTTCAATTGAAGCTAACAATGCAGTCTCTTCACCACACACAAAAGCGCCTGCACCAAGACGAAGTTCAATATTAAAACTAAAATCTGTACCAAGAATATTTTCACCTAAAAGTCCATATTCTTTTGCCTGAGCAATAGCATTTTCAAGTTTCTCAATTGCCAATGGGTATTCAGCTCTAATATATATATAACCTTGGTCTGCACCAACTGTACGACCGGCAATCGCCATTGCTTCCAGAACTGAATGCGGATCGCCTTCAAGAGTACTTCTATCCATGTAAGCACCTGGATCACCCTCGTCTGCATTACACACGACATATTTCTGGTCACTTTCAGCATCCTTTGAAAACATCCATTTCAGGGAAGTAGGAAACCCTGCTCCACCTCTGCCACGAAGTCCTGATTTTTTAAGTTCATCTATAACATCATCCGGTGTCATTTCAAAAAGTACTTTTTCCAGAGCACCATAACCTTCTCTTGCAATATATTCATCAATTGAGTCAGGATTAATCAGACCACAGTTTCGCAGCACAATTCTGAATTGTTTCTGGTAGAAATCAATATCTTCTACAGCAACCTTTTGATGAGCCTGTTCTTTATCATAAAGCAGTCTTTCAACAGGACGACCTTTGACAATATGTTCCTCAATAATCTCTTTTACATCTTCCGGTTTAACCATTACATAGAACGTTTCATCCGGTAGTATCTTAACAATCGGTCCCTGTGCGCAAAAGCCAAAACAACCAGTTTTAACAAGTTGAGCTTCGTTCTCCAAGTTCAGAGCTTTAAGCTGCTTTTCAAATTCTTCATTAATTTTCAAAGCACCATCGGATTCACAACCAGTGCCGGCGCAAACCAAAATATAATTTTTAAATGCCATTGTATTTCCTCGTTTTTAATCTTTAATGATATCTGCAGCTGGTTCATCAATAATATGATCATTGACCAGTTTGCCGTTTACAATGTGCTCTTCAACAATTTTGCGAGCCACTTCGGGTGTTATATTACCATAAATAACATCAGGCATTCCATTCACAGCAATGCGTGCTGTTGGTTCTGAATGGCACAAGCCCATACAACCGGTCTGCTTCATTACAACATTCTCAATGCCCTTTGAATCAACTGCATCTACAAAAGCATCAAATGTCTGTTTTGAACCTGCAGCAATACCGCATGTACCCATTCCAACAATAACAACAGCTGACCCCTCTTCAGGAGCTCTTTTTGACATCTGCTGTCTTTTACTATCTCTGAGTTTTCTCAAATCATCTAGTGTTAATTTAGCCATCTTAAACACCTTTCTCTTATTTTAATTCTTCTTCAAGACTTAACCTTAATTATTCATGAAATTACTACTGCAATAGC
>CAYTUX010000166.1:0-11104 GCA_964441455.1 uncultured Victivallales bacterium
GACGCCGATCCAGCTACCAAACATAAAGTGTTTTGATGATAATTGCAGAGTTAATTGCTTTTTTGGTAGCTGGGCTCCCGTTCTTACAAGACAATATTAGTCTGCACATCGGGAGGGTTGGCGTCCCCGCCGACCGAAAAGGGCATTTAACCAGAAAAACAGGGTTAATTGTTTTTTTTAATATCAAAGGTTGACTTTTTGTGTATTTAAAGTTATACTTCATTTCTGTTTTTTATTAAGAACTATGGTGTTTGATAATAAATTAATTTTATATAATATTAGTGAATAACAATAAAAAATATTACCATATAGTACCCCTTTTATTCAAAAGGTTCATTGGTAATTTTATAGGGAGACATTAAATGTCAGATAAGAAAATGATAATGGTTGACGGTAATACCGTTACCGGGACAGTGGCTCATGCTTTAAGTGAAGTCTGTGCCATCTATCCTATTACACCTTCATCTCCAATGGGTGAAGTTGCAGATAGTTTAAGTGCTGTTGGGACTCAAAATATTTGGGGAACAATTCCACGGATTATTGAAATGCAATCAGAAGGAGGTGCATCCGGTGCTGTACATGGTTCTTTAACTTCTGGTGCAATGACTGCTACGTTTACAGCTTCTCAGGGACTTCTGCTTATGATCCCTAACATGTATAAGATCGCCGGCGAATTATGTCCTGCGGTTTTTCATGTTGCAGCTCGTTCTTTAGCATGTCAGGGTCTATCAATTTTTGGTGACCATTCAGATGTAATGGCAGTGCGTCAGACAGGTTTTGCAATGTTGGCAGCCGCCGGTGTTCAGGAAGCTGCTGATATGGCACTTGTTGCTCACGCAGCTACGCTTGAAGCAAAAGTACCTTTCGTACATTTCTTTGATGGTTTCCGTACTTCTCATGAAATCCAGAAGATTGAAGAGGTCACAAATGATATAATCAGAGATGTTATTGAAGATGAGTATGTCATGGCTTTCCGTAAGCGTGGATTAAATCCTGAAGCACCCTCAATGCGTGGTACAGCTCAGAATCCGGACGTCTATTTCCAAGGTCGTGAAACAGTCAACAGATATTATGAAGATTGTCCTGCAATTGTTCAGAAGTATATGGACAAATTAGGAAAATCTACAGGTCGTCAATATAAACTATTTGATTATGTTGGTGCTCCTGATGCAGAAAGAGTTATTATCGTAATGGGTTCAGGTGCAGATTCAGTACATGAAACAGTTGAAACTCTTGTAGAACAGGGTGAAAAAGTTGGCGTAATCAAAGTTCGTTTATATCGTCCTTTCTGTATTAAGTCATTTATAGCTTCAATTCCAGAATCAACAAAAGCAATTGCAGTTCTTGACAGAACAAAAGAACCTGGTTCAATTGGCGAACCATTGTATCAGGATGTTCGTACAGCAATTGGCGAAGCAATGAGTGAAGGTTTTGGAAATATCAAAGTTTATCCAAAGGTTGTTGGAGGTCGTTATGGCTTAGGTTCAAAAGAATTTACACCGGCTATGATTAAAGGCGTTTTGGACAATTTGAAATCTGATTCACCTAAGAATCATTTCACAGTGGGCATAACTGATGATGTCACTAATACAAGTCTTGACTTTGATCCGACATTCAATGTTTGTCTTGAAGATAGATTTGAAGGTATGTTCTATGGTCTGGGATCAGATGGTACAGTTGGTGCCAACAAGAACTCAATCAAGATTATTGGTAGTGAAACCGATAACTACGCTCAAGGTTACTTTGTTTATGACTCAAAGAAAGCTGGCGCAATGACTGTTTCACATCTAAGATTTGGACCAAAATTACTTCGTACTCCTTATCTATGTACAAATCCGGACTTTGTTGCCTGTCATAACTTCTCATTTGTTGAAAAATATGACATGCTTTCAAAAGCAAAAGAGGGTTCAACATTCTTGCTTGCAGCTCCATATCCTGCAACAGAAATCTGGGAACATCTGCCAGATGAAATGGCACAGCAGATTATCGACAAGAAGATTGACTTCTATGTAATTGATGCTGTTAAGCTTGCATTTGATTTAGGTCTTGGTGCACGTATTAACACAATCATGCAGTCATGTTTCTTCAAAATTTCAGGAATTCTTCCTGAAGATGAAGCAATTGATGCACTTAAAAAAGCTATTAAAAAGACATATGGTAAAAAAGGTGATGAAATTGTTCAAAGCAACTATAAGGCTGTAGATGGAGCCCTGGATGCAATTGAAAAGGTTGAAGTTCCTGCGACTGTATCCGGAAACTTGAAAATGCATTCACCTGTAGGAAATGATGCTCCGAAATTTATTAAAGAAGTTACAGCGAAATTAATGCAGATGAAGGGTGATGACGTGCCTGTCAGCAAGATGCCTGAAGATGGCACATGGCCGACAGGTACAACCAAGTACGAGAAGCGTAACATTGCGGTTGAAATTCCTGTTTGGAAGCCGGAACTATGTATTCAGTGTACGCAATGCTCTTTGGTTTGTCCTCATGCAGCTATTCGTGCAAAAGTTTATGATCCTGCTTTATTGGAAAAAGCACCTGAAACATTTAAAACTGTTGCAGCAAAAGGTAAAGATTTTGCCGGTATGAATTTCACAATTCAATGTGCTCCGGAAGATTGTACCGGTTGTGGTGCTTGTGTTGAGAAATGTCCTGCAATGGAAAGAGATGCGGAAAAGAAACCAACAGGTGTTAAAGCTATTAACATGGAAGATCAGATTCCTCTTCGTGACACAGAAGCAGCAAACTGGGAATTCTTTATGAATGTTCTACCTGAAGTTGATCAGTCAACACTTAATAAGTCAACAATCAAAGGCAGCCAGTTGGCACCAGCTCTATTTGAGTTTTCCGGTGCATGTGCAGGTTGTGGTGAAACAGCTTATGTTAAGTTGCTTTCTCAGTTGTTTGGTGACAGAACAATGATTGCTAATGCAACAGGTTGTTCTTCTATTTATGGCGGTAACTTGCCGACAACTCCATATACAACACGTGCAGATGGTTGTGGACCGGTTTGGTCAAACTCTCTGTTTGAAGATAATGCTGAGTTTGGTTTTGGCATGAGACTGGCTGTAGATAAGTTCAATCAATACGCTCTTGAACTGGTTGATAAACTTCTTGCAAAAGAAGACATACCTGCTGATGCTAAAGCTCTATTAGAATCTATTAAGAATGCAGATCAGTCATCACAAAAACTTGTTGATGAGCAACGTGATAGAGTTAGAGAACTCAAATCTGTTCTTGATGGTTACCAAGAAAAGGGTGAAACAGGTGTTCAACTGCTGTCTGTTGCTGACTACTTGATTAAAAAATCAGTATGGATTGTTGGTGGTGACGGTTGGGCATATGACATTGGTTACGGTGGTTTGGATCATGTTCTTGCTTCCGGAGAAAACGTTAACATTCTTGTTTTGGATACAGAAGTTTACTCAAACACAGGTGGTCAGGCATCTAAGTCTACACCTATTGGTGCTGTTGCTAAGTTTGCTGCAGCCGGCAAACCACAAATGAAGAAAGATCTTGGAATGATTTCAATGACTTATGGAAACATCTATGTTGCACAAGTTGCAATGGGTGCTAATTCAGCTCAAGTTGTTAAGGCATTTATGGAAGCTGAAGCTTACGATGGTCCTTCAATCATTCTGGCTTACTCACATTGTATCAGTCATGGTATCAATATGACTACAGGTCTTAACAACCAAAAGGAAATTGTAGAAACAGGTCATTGGCCGCTATATCGTTTTAATCCTGAAAAAAAGGGTAATCCGCTTACTCTTGACAGCAAGGCTCCAACGATGAAGTTTAGTGAACAGGCTATGAAAGAAAATCGTTTCAAAGTTCTTTCTCGTACTGATCCTGAGCGAGCAAAAATGTTGCTTGCCAAGGGTGACGAGTTCTTTAACAGGAAGTACAAACTTCTTGAGGATCTTGCTGCATTGGCGTGTGACGATGATAGTGAGTAATAATTCTATTGCTCAAAACAAAAAAGGACGACTTTTTAAGTCGTCCTTTTTTTTAGACGTTGGATGTTCATGAATAAAACAGAGAAGAGGTCTGTCACCCTTTAAGGGTTTAATCCCGGTGAAGATCTGTTACCTTTCATCCCTGCGGGATTACTAAAATATCCACAATAATCTACGAAGAATCAAATATCTTCTCTTCCTGATTGAACATCAATAATCTAAAAAAAAAGAGAATGCTCAACGAGCATTCTCTTTTTTTTAATCAATCATCAATTAACAATTGTCAACTATCAATTATTACTATGCCTTCATCATCAATTCTGATACAAGTTTTGAAAATTTGACAGGATCTTTAATCTCTGATCCTTCAGCAAGTAATGCCTGATTATAAAGCAGGTCAACATAGTCATTTAATGTCTCCTTCTCTTTATTCTCTGCAAAAATAAGATTCATCTTTTCAACAAGCGGATGAGTTGGATTTAACTCCATAATTCTCTTACTGACAGGCACGTCCTGATTCATTGCACGCATAATTTTTTCCATCTGAGGATTCATTGCTGATTCGTCAGAAACAAGACAGCACGGAGAATCTGTAAGACGATTAGTGAAACGAACTTCTTTAAGCTCACTATCCAGATTACTTAAAATAAGTTCTTTAAGACCTTTGAATTTCTTGTCTGCTTCTTTAATATTTTCTTTTGTCTCTTTCTTCTCCTCTTCTGTATCCAGATCTACACTACCTTTATCAATAGCTTTCAAACTCTTGCCATCATATTCTCTTATGTGGTCAACAATGAATTCATCGATTGGATCATTGAAAAACAGAACTTCATAACCCTTCTTTTTGAATCCTTCAAGCAGAGGAGACTTCTCAAGAGATTTCAGGTCTGTGCCGGTTAGATAGTAAATCTCTTTTTGTTCAGAGTTCATTCTCTCTACATATGATTTGAGATCTGTTGGCTTGTCAGTTCCAGCCTCTGTTGATGGACAGATAATCAAATCTTTAAGTTTGTCTGCATTTTCGAAATCTGATGCGAGACCTTCTTTTAGAACCTGTCCAAAGTTTCCAAAGAATTTCTGATACTCATCAAATTTCTTCTTTTTCATATCAGACAGAGTTTTAAGAACTCTGGTAGTTATGCTTTTGTTGATCTTATGAATATTAAGATCATCCTGCAGAATTTCTCTGGAAATATTAAGAGGCAGATCACTTGAGTCAACAACACCTTTTATGAATCTTAGATAATCAGGTAGCAATCCTTTGAAATCATTACCAATGAACACATTTTTAATATAAAGATGAAGGTCATTATGCCGCCCCTCTTTAAACATCATATCAAATGGTGCTTGTGCAGGAATATACAGCAGGGCACTAAATTCACTTACACCCTCTGCTTTAAAATGAATACGTTCTTGCGGCTCATTATAGTCATGAGTAAGATGATTGTAGAAGTCTTTATACTCCTCATCTGTCACCTCTGACTTATTCTTCTTCCAGATGGCTTTCATTGAGTTAATAGTCTCTTCTTCAACTGTTACAATATCTTCTCCACCTTCTTCTTCGGCTTTTTCTGTTTTTGTAACATCCATAACAATTGGATAAGAGATGAAATCAGAATATTCTTTTACTATCTGACGAATTTTCCACTCCTTGATGTACTCCTCTAAACCTTCTCTTAGATGAAGTGTAACATCTGTGCCGAAAGAATCTTTTTCAGCATCTTCAATTGTATATGTTCCGACACCATCTGATGTCCATTTGTATGCCGGTTGATCTTTACCGGCTCTTTTTGTTAATATTGTTACTTTATCAGCAACCATATAGGCCGCATAGAAACCAACACCAAATTGCCCGATGAATTTACTCGCATCCGGTTTATTTGACTCTTTTAATGTGTTTAGGAATTTTTTTGTACCGGAGCTTGCAATTGTTCCAATATTGTTTTCAAGTTCTTCTTTGCTCATACCAATACCGTTGTCAGATACTGTCAGAGTCTTGGCTTCTTCATCCAATAATAGCTTGATCTTCCATGAAACATCACCCGTTATTATATCTTTTTGTGTTTGAGACTCAAAGCTGATTCTATCAATTGCATCTGATGCATTAGATAAAAGTTCTCTGAGAAATATCTCTTTTTTAGAATATAGCGAATGAATTACAAGATCTAAGAGTTGTTGTACCTCTGTCTTGAATTTTTTTGTACTTTTAGACATTATTACTTGTCTCCCATTGTTTTAATTTGTTTTTTTATAATTTTTACAGCCTTTTCCATCTCATCTTTTGATAGCTTGCCTGACTTGGCAAACACTACAACGCCTGTGGAGTCGGCTATAACTACGTCATAACTGTTGTCAGCTAGACCCCAAGATTCTACAAAAGTTTTTCTGTTGTCTTTAATATAAATCGTGTCAGGAAAATCTTTTTGTTTTCCTTTTAGAGCATTTGCAACCAGAAATCCCGGCAGCTTGCTACCTGCAACATTAATTATTGCATATGGCTGATAATATTTTCTGTTTAACTTCAGCTTCTGAAGCATTTCTTCAAAATCGGTGTTCACCTTTTTTTCATCAGGGTCAACATAAAAAATAACTGCAAGCTTTCCTAGCATGTTTGTTGTTGAGAAACTTGTTCCGTCAACTTTACCGCCAAGTTTTTCTGACAATTCAACTATTGGAAGCTTTTCTCCGACACTCACTGCAAATGTAAGAGTTGCAGCGAACATAAATCCGATTGTTACTATTTTCATTTTCATACTATTTCCTTTATTTTTTAAGGTTTTTTTCAAAAGTTTAGCACTCTTAACAGTCCTATTTAGTTTTAAATCAATGGAATACAGACTGTTTTTTTATCCCCTCTGTGTAATGCCCGTGGTCCATTCCCCAGCTAATGGCTGAAAATATTTTTGTTAAGTCAATAGCTGGGTCATTCCTTCAGCCTATTAAAGTTTCTTATGAGTGGCTAAAGCCTCTCTCACAAGCTCGAGTCAGGGCGTAATCATTTTTTCATACAATTTTTTACAGAACCATAATTTTTACTAAAGCGTTGACCAACTAAGATCGTTGTGTTATATAAATCCCAACGGAGGTCAATCATTTAGCATTAAGCATTCATAATTGATTAATAATGTCTCTGGCTATATTAAATCTATTTGCACAAAAGGGTAAAATAATATATATTGAATTGTTTTTCTTGAATACTTCCTGAGCAACATTAACGGCTTGTTCTATTCCAAATTTCTTTTGATCTTCATCACTATATTTAGATATTTGTTCGATGTAATTTTCAGGGATTAAAATTCCCGGTATTCGACCTAGTGATAATATTTTTGCCTGTTTTGCAGACATAATCGGGAAGACACCATTTAATATTCTTATACCATGGGTATCCTTTTCAATTTGTGTGTTTATCTTAACAAATGAATTTTTTGTAAAATAGGGTTGGGTAAATGCAGCTTCAGCTCCTGCAATAATTTTGCGGTTCAGCCACTCAATTTGAGCTTTTGTGTTTTTCTGTGGAGCAAAAGCACATGCTCTGAAGAAACTTCTTGATTTCTTAAGCTGCTGATTGTTAACGCAGACACCTTCTTCAAGCATTTTGATAAGCTTAATAAATTCAACAGAACTTTTTATATCTGTAATTCTGGATGCAAATCTTGAAAAGTTTCCTGTAGCCGGTGGATCACCACTAACAGCCAGTATTGCTCTTAGATCTGTTTCCCATGCTCCTAAAAGAGATGAGTATAAGCTAATAAGGTTTGTATGTGTTGCAGATTTATGGAATATGACAGCAATATCGGTTTGCTTTTGAAGTTTGCCGGCCATGGTTATTGAATCCATTCCGATATTTGCACCCGGATTGTCAGGAACTGTAAACAGGTTACAGCCACACTGTTTAAGCATTTGCGCTTCGGAAATATAATCTTCCACACTGCAGTTAGACTCAAATCTCATCTCAACAGCTATTACCTTACTGTTGCTCTTAAACATTTTTCTTATATTGTTGTCAGATATCGTTTTATCTATTTCAACTTTTGGTATTTCAAACTGCTTAATATTTAATAGTTTAGAATCATCTCTGATATGTTTAACGGGATCTCTATGTTTAAAGTTGTCTGCAAGAGCTTTTATGTGCTCAGAACTTGTGCCGCAACATCCTCCAAAAATCTTCACACCAAAATTATACCACTGCTCTGCTTCCTGAATAAGTGTGTCTGCGGGCAATTGATATCTTACGAGACCCCTCTCAACTTTTGGAGTCCCTGCATTTGGGCTTACTATTATAGGAAGATCTGTCATATTACACAAATCTTCAACATACTCTGTTATAATATGTGGAGGTGCACAATTAACTCCAATCACATTTACATTATATTTTTCTGCAACTTTTAGAAAATCCCTTATAGTTTTATTTCGTCCGCCTCTAGAATTTCTTTGAGCAACCATCATAAGAATTGTCGGAATCTTAAATTGTGATGCAACTTCAAGAACAGCCGATGCTTCGTCAGGGTTTGCAAAGGTCTCCAGAATTAACAGATCAGCTCCAGACTCAATAAGAGTCGTAACCTGAGGTCTATATATATCACAAATATCTTTGTATGAAATATCTTCGTTGCCATGGTGAATGTCAAGCGGCCCTATAGAACCGGCAATCTTTACTCTACCTTTGCTGACTTTTTTGCATATTTCAATTGACGCTTTGCATATGGTTTGTGTGTCATCTATATCCGGTAAACCTATTTTGTCAAGTTGGTACTCATTTGCACTAAATGAATTTGATGTAATGAAATCTGATCCACAATAAATTGAATCTTCATAAATCTGTTCAAGGATATCTGTCCCTTCAGCTGCAATATTAAGAATTTCAGGTGTTGGATAATTTTCAATACCTTTTCTGATAAGTTCGGTTCCAATTGCTGAATCAAAAATTTGTATTTTATTTTCTTCTAAAAATGTCATCTTTTTTTTTGTTCTAAGTTTTACACTAAATTAATTTTCAGTTTTCAATTTTTTATCCCCATACACCCAACATCTGCATCTGTCTTCTAAAATTGGTTCTTCCTGACGACATATGTCTATAATGTCTTTACACCTTGGATGAAATTTACAACCGGACGGCCAATCTCTGGCTGATGGAATAAACCCGGGTATACCGTATAGTTTCACATGTTCTTTTGTTTTCTGAATTCTTGGAATTGAAGCAACTAATCCCTTTGTATATGGGTGCTGTGGATTGTATAATAAAGATTCTGTATCTCCATATTCAAGAATACTACCTGCATACATTACATAAATTCTATTAGCCACATTTTTAAGCAGTGACAAGTTATGTGTTATTAATAAGATTGAAATATTGGTTTTTTTCTGTATTTTTAAAAGCAAATCGATAATCTTTTTCTGTGTCGTAACATCTAAAGCAGTTGTCGGTTCATCGGCAATAATTAGTTCCGGTGAGGATACTAATGCCATCGCAATCATAACTCTCTGCTGCATACCTCCACTAAGCTCATGCGGATAAGAGTTGAGAATTCTTATGGTATCATCAAGTCCTACACTTGTTAATAGTTCATCTATACGCTCTGGAATATTAACCTCGGATATATGTTGCTTGATAGTCTCAATTAATTGAGATTTAATTTTAAGCAGCGGGTTTAATGCCCTCATTGGTTCTTGAAAAATATAAGATATCTTTCTTCCTCGTATATCCAGAAGCTCTTTTTTTGACAAATTTAATATGTTGTTTTTGTTGAAAAGAATTTTTCCTGAATCATAGCTGCATCTGTTTTCATCATGCAGTCTCGCTATAGAACAAGCCGAAACACTTTTTCCTGAACCACTTTCTCCAACTAATGCAACAATTTCTCCTGGATTAATGGTTAGAGAAACTTTGTCGACAACTCTTGTCTTTATTGAATCTGTAGTAAATGCTACAGATAAATTTTCAATATTTAGTAGGGGAGATGTCATTTTTGTGATTTATAGCTTATCAAGTGCTAAAAAAAGAGATGCTGAATTATATTTTGCATCTCTATTTAAACAGAATCAAATTTATTCTACAGATTCTACAGATTCAACTTCCGGAATTTGTTCTTTAAGAACTCTCTCAATACCCATTTTAAGTGTCATCTGTGACATTGGACAACCTTTACAAGCACCTTGTAACCTTACATAAACAACACCACCGTCGATATTTACTAATTCAACATCTCCACCGTCTGCTTGAAGAGCAGGACGAACTTGATCTAATACTTCTTGTACTTTTTCTCTCATTTTGATTTCTTTCTTCTTTAATCTAAAAATATGGTTAAATTATTATCTAAAATAGGGAAATAGTCAAGTTCTTATTAGAAAATAGGCTTTAATTTTTCTTATCGAGACTACTTTAATGAGAACGATGATTAGTTAGTTAAATTTAAGACACAGCTAAATTATTATTTGACAAATTAATAAATTTAAATTATAATTAACTTATAATTTAAATTAAAACATAAATATGGGAGGGAAATACTATGGCTATGCCACGTGTTAAGGTTGATGGAAGAAGCATCTATCACACGTTTCAAAGATGTGTTGACGGAACTTCCTGGATGGACTCCGAATATAAAAAGGAGAAGTTCCGCCAGATAATGAGAGCTGTTGAGCAGTATAGCGGCTGCAGAGTATTAACCTATGCAATTATGCACAACCATTACCATATACTCCTTGAGCAGACTGATTATGAATACATTGATGATCAGGAGTTTATACGTAGGCTTAGATGTCTATATGGTGACTTTTATGTCCGAGAGATTAAACGTGAATATGAGGACAGAAAAGAGCGACATGGTGTTGAATATGCCGATAAGATGCTGAAAGATTTAAAGCTTAAACATCTTAAGCGTATGTATAATGTTTCAGAGTTTCAAAAAACGTTAAAGCAGAAGTATGCACAATGGTATAATGCAAAATATCAGAGATCAGGTTCATATTGGGGAAACAGGTTCAAAAGTGTTATAGTTCAGGACAGACCTGATGCTTTATTTATGATGGCAACTTATATTGAACTAAACCCTGTCAGAGCCGGCTATGTTGATGATGTAAAGGATTATAAGTTCAGCAATTACGGAGAGGCATACAGAGGAAATGAAGTTGCAATGGCAAATGTAATC
>CAYTUX010000167.1:0-25192 GCA_964441455.1 uncultured Victivallales bacterium
CTTGGGAATTGACTCAAATGTATTCATTGACCCAGATTTTAAATGTTCGCCAATAATACCTGAGAAATTAGAGTGAAAGGGTGACGAATGTGTGTTCCAGCGAAGCTGCAATGCTTGGCGGAATGGCAATGAAATGGCGATGGCGGGAAAAAATGCGTGCAGCGGGAAAGCCGACCGACAAACCAAATATGATTTGCGGTCCGGTTCAGGTCTGCTGGCATAAATTTGCAAAATACTGGGACATTGAACTGCGTGAAATTCCAATGGAAGGCGACAGACTGATAATGACACCGGAAGAAGTCATCAAGAGATGCGATGAAAACACAATTGGTGTTGTGCCTACTTTGGGGGTAACATTCACGTGTCAGTATGAACCTGTAAAAGAAGTCAGTGATGCATTGGATAAGCTGCAGAAAGAAACCGGTCTGGACATTCCAATTCATGTTGACGGAGCCAGTGGTGGCTTTCTTGCACCATTCTGCGAACCCGAACTTGAGTGGGACTTCAGACTGCCTCGCGTAAAATCAATCAACTCTTCAGGTCATAAATTCGGTCTATCCCCTCTTGGTGTAGGCTGGGTACTTTGGAGAGAGAAAACAGACCTTCCTGAAGATCTTATTTTTAGAGTTAACTATCTGGGTGGTGATATGCCGACATTTGCTCTTAACTTCTCGCGTCCTGCCGGACAGATTGCAGTTCAGTACTACAATTTCCTTAGACTGGGAAAAGAAGGATATCAAAAAATTCATGAAGCTTGTTATGAAACAGCTCAATTTATTTCTAAAGAAATTGCAGACATTGGAACATTTGAAATAATTTATGATGGCAAAGGCGGCATTCCCGCTCTAAGCTGGTCTTTGAAAGAAGATATAGAATATCCGGGCTTCACTTTGTATGATCTTTCAGACAGACTGCGTGCGAGAGGATGGCAGGTTGCGGCATATTCCATGCCGCCGCACCGTGAAGATCTCGTTATAATGAGAATACTCGTTCGTCATGGTGTAAGTCGCGATCTTGGAATGATGCTTGTGGAAGATATGAAAAATGCTGTTGCATATTTCAAAGATAATCCGGTAACAAAACCACTCGAATCAGGAGGATATCACCACTAAAAAAGGTCACACAAGAGTGTGCAGGTGAATATAAAAAAATTACAAAGGGATGACAGCATGCAGCAATGTTGTGTTAACACGTTGTAGGTGTGTTAAATTTCTGAAAGGTATATAATATGAATAAGAAAAGTGGAATCAGTGTTTTTACACTAAGTATGATGATTGTTGCAGCAGTTGTAACAAGTTTAAGAGGCTTGCCAATGATGGCAAAAGAAGGTTTAACCATGTTTTTCTATCTTGGTTTTTCCTTTCTGTTTTTCCTGCTGCCTGCATCACTGGTTGCAGCGGAGCTCGGAGGAGCGTTCAGCAAACAGGGCGGAGGTGTCTACATCTGGGTAAAAGAGGCATTCGGATCCCGGTGGGGGTTTACAGCAATCTGGCTGCAATGGATTCAGAATGTGGTATGGTATCCTACAACACTGGCATTTGCTGCCGGTGCATTGGCATACCTTTTTATGAAACCGGAGCTGGCTTCAAGTGGTTTCTACACAGGCATTGTAATTCTTGTCTGCTACTGGGGAGCTACTTTTATAACTCTCCAGGGAACAAGTTTTGTGAGTTCAATTACAAAATACGGTGTTCTTTTTGGAACAGTTCTTCCTGGTGTTTTTATAATTGTTCTGGCAATTGTCTGGGTTATTCAGGGAAACCCGGTATGCTTTCTTGATACAGAAGGAGCCAAACAAACAACTCATGTATTACAGCATGCACGTTTCTTTCCACACATAACAGGTCTTGGAAGTCTGTCATTCCTTGCCGGAATTATTCTGCTGTTTGCCGGAGTTGAAGTCCATGCTGTCCATGCAAATGAATTGGAAAATCCATCAAAGCAGTTTCCTTTTGCAATTTTTCTGTCAATGATTGTTGTTCTGCTTCTATTTTCATTGGGTTCACTTGCTGTCGCAACTGTTCTTCCTGCAAAAGATATCAGCCTTGATGCTGGAGTGATGCAGGCATTCAAAAGTCTTTTGGAAAAATTCAGACTGGGCTGGCTGGTTCCTATTATCGGTTTTCTTACCGCATTCGGAGCAATCGGCGGTGTCATGTCATGGATAGGCGGTCCGAGTCGAGGACTTCTTGAGACTGCAAAACAGGGAGAGATCCCTCCATTCATGGCAAAAACAAATAAAAAGGACATGCAGATCAATATACTATTCATTCAAGCAATCATTGTAACAATTCTTGCATGTCTCTACTTTATAATGAAAAACGTAAGTGTTGCATTCTTCCTGCTCTCTGCTATGACAATCACATTATATCTGGTAATGTATGTTCTGATGTACATGACTGCAATAAAATTGCGTATCACCCGTCCGGATTTGCCAAGATCATATAAAGTGCCAGGTGGAGTTTTTGGCATGTGCATTATTGCCGGTGTAGGACTTATCGGCGTGATCTTTTCGCTGGTTGTAGGCTTTGTGCCTCCAGACAATCTGCCGGTCGGAAACCCTAAACTTTATATCGGTACCGTTGCTGCAGGAATGATTATTTTTGTTGGAGCACCATTGATTATAAATACCCTGAAAAAACCTGATTGGAAACAGAAATAATCGAAACATTATATTTTTAAAAACGCTGTGCATAGCAGTCTTTTTATGTAATTTTATACTTTTTTAAAGAAAAAAAGAAAATATGCGATTATGAATGGGGGAAGGCGGATGCCGGGGATGGCGTCCCTCTTAAAGGTTACTTCTGATCATGGCTTCCACCGGGGCAAGCCCGGTGGTGAGCAGGGGAGGAGCACTTGCAATCTGAAAGCGTGTGTTATCGGAAGAACAGGGCAAGATTCTTTACTTTTTCGTTTATACAAGAAAATATCTGTTTGAACCAATAAAATTAGCAAATGAGAGCTTGTTTTTTTCAGTTTTGGGTAATAAAATTAAAAATTATATTTTAAAGGCGGGGTGAAGCACCCCGACCCTACAGAAGTCATTTGAAATCAATACTTTATATTTGGTTGCAGCATCCTCAATTGTAGGGCCTGGGTCCGTGACCCCGCCGAAAAAGGTTGTTCAACCAGAAAAATAGGGGCAAGATTATATAATTATATTAAACGCTTGTAAAAGAGTATTGTTTATGTCATAATTCACGGCATGAAAAATTTATTTAAAATATTACTTTTGTTAGTTATAGGAATTGAAGCTGATGCTGAAATTACCAATGCTATACATGAGTCTTCTTTTGATGGCAACAAGATTCAGACAATTGACAGCTGGGCAAGCGAGAATGGTAGTGTAAGTAATGGGATTGCTGTTGTTCTTCCCGGTGATGCTGCAACAAATTCTAATTTTAGGACAAATGGAGTAAGTTCAACTAATCTGTCTGAAACAGTGAATGGATCTAGTAATTTAGTTGCAGAAGTTGTTTCAGAAAAGGTTGTAGTTGAAAAGCCTTCCAGTCCATATTATGATTTTAATCGCTACAAAATTATTTTAGAACGTAAGCCTTTTGGTGATTTTACTGAATTAGATCTGGCTCCTGAACCTGTTCAAGCTCCTGTTCAATTACCTGATTTTGCAAAACACTATGCAATGTGTGCAATTACTGACTCCTATGGAGAGATAATGGTTGGTTTTATTGATAAAGCCAAAAAAGGAGATGAAACATATTATTATTTACGAGTTGGTGATACTCAGGACGGTATAACATTGGTTGAAGCTGATTATGCAAACGAATCCGCGAAGCTGAGCAAAGATGGACATGAATTTTGGATTGATATGACTGGACCAAAGCTTTCAAATACATCCGGCTCAAGTTCAGCGCAATCTTTGATAGCAAGAACAGGTTCCGGTCGGCAGGTTAATGAATCTTATTCCTCCCGCTTAAAAAAGCAGAGGGAATCTCGGATCAAGGTTGAAAGCCGTATCAAGTATCCTAAAGAGAATATGACGAAAGAGGAAATTACAGAGCATCTGAGGAAATTGAATATGGAACTTATTCGAGCTCAGGGGGAAAAAGGTCCACCTTTGCCACTTCAACTAACTCCGGAAGAAGATGCACAACTTGTGTCTGAAGGAGTTTTATCACCGGCTGATGCCCCCGAAGAAGAAGAACCGCAGTAAAAAAATATTGCAGATAAACAATTTTCATTGTACTAATTTTAATAAAAAACATTTATAATCTGGAGAAAAAAGATGATAGGCAAAATTGCAAAAGCAATTTTTGGGACAAAATTTGAGAGAGACGTAAAGGTCATAAAACCATTGGTTGAAAAGATTAATGAACTTGAAGAAGAGTATCAGAAATTAACAGAAGAAGAGTTAAAGGCAAAGACAGACGAATTTCGTGGTCGTTTGGCAGACGGAGAGACACTAGATGATATTTTATGTGAGGCTTATGCAGTAGTTAAAAATGCATGCAGGCGTTTGTGCGGGACATCCTCAGAGGTCTGTGGTCATGAATTGGAATGGAACATGGTGCCTTATGATGTACAGTTAATTGGTGCAATTGTTCTGCATCGCGGCAATATTGCGGAGATGGCTACAGGTGAAGGTAAGACACTTGTTGCAACCATGCCTTTGTATCTGAATGGTTTAACAGGTCAAGGCGTACATATTATAACAGTTAATGATTATCTTGCAAAACGTGACTCAGAGTGGATGGGATATTTGCTGAATTATCTCGGTGTATCTGTTGGTTGTATTCAAAATTCAATGTCACCGGCTCAACGACGAGAAGAGTACGGGAAAGATATCACATACGGCACAAACAGCGAATTTGGTTTTGATTATCTTAGGGACTTTGGAATGTCCTATAGTGTTGAAAGTCAGGTGCAGCGGGGACATTCATTTGCAATCATTGATGAAGTAGACAGTATTTTGATTGACGAGGCAAGAACACCTCTTATTATTTCCGGTCCGGCACCTGTTTCAACTCATCACTATGTTGAACTAAAACCGAGAGCAGAAGCTCTGGTTGCTAAACAGAAAAGACTTTGCAACAATCTTATGGCTGAGGTAAAAGCAGAATACGAGGCTGGAGATATTGAATCAGCAAAGCTCAAGCTTTATCAGGTTTTTCATGGAATGCCAAAGCACAAACAGATGCTGCATATGTTTGAAAATCCTGAGTTCAGGAAAATACATGAAGACATTGAGAATTCAATGTTGAAAAAAGAGAATAATGATTTAGGCAGAGAGCTTCGCGAACAGCTTTTTTTCACAATTGATGAGAGAAGTCATGAAGCTACGCTTACAGATATGGGTTGCGAGGCATTGAATCCTTCAGATCCTGAATCATATGTTCTGCCTGACTTAGTTGGTCAAATGTCAGAACTTGAAGGTAACGAAGAGCTGTCAGACGAGGAACGTATGGCAAAACAGCAGGCGATTCAAAAAGATTTTACAGAGAGAAGTGAAAAGATTCAGAATGTTGACCAGCTTATCAGAGCTTATGCATTGTATGAAAAAGATGTTCAATACGTTGTTCAGAACAATCAGGTTATGATTGTTGATGAGTATACAGGAAGAATTTTACCGGGCAGGCGTTGGGGGGAAGGTTTGCATCAGGCTGTTGAAGCCAAAGAGGGGGTTAAGATTGAACGAGAAACTCAGACACTTGCAACAATTACAATTCAAAACTATTTCAGAATGTATAAAAAACTTGCCGGTATGACCGGTACAGCTGAAACAGAGGCTGGAGAATTTAATACAACTTATGGATTGGATGTTGTGGTTATACCGACAAATCGTCCGGTAAGAAGAATTGACTCAAATGATAGAATTTTCAAAACACAACGAGAAAAATATAAGGCAATCATATCAGAAATTATGGATTGTCATAAGATTGGTCAACCGGTCTTGGTTGGAACAGCTTCCGTTGATGCTTCAGAATTGATTAGCAGAATGTTAAAACGTTCAAAAATTCCACATAATGTTTTGAATGCTAAGAATCATGAACGTGAAGCAGAGATTATCAGCAGGGCAGGGCATAAGGAGGCGGTTACAATTGCCACGAATATGGCTGGTCGAGGAACTGACATAAAGCTGGATCCATCGGTAATTACTGTTGATGCTGAAATTCTTGATTCGCAGGCGACATTGGATGATAAGTTGGATGGAGGCAATACTATAAGGCAGATTTTGGAAGAAAATCCCGGTGGTTTACATGTTATCGGATCAGATCGTCATGAGTCACGTCGAATTGACAGACAGTTAAGAGGGCGTTGTGCCAGGCAGGGTGACCCTGGTTCATCCCGTTTCTATGTATCTCTTGAAGATGATTTGATGAGACTGTTTGGTTCTGATCGTATTGCATCAATTATGAGTCGACTCGGATTGGAAGAAGGTGAGCAGCTTGAGCATAAATGGCTGAACCGATCAATCGAAACTGCTCAGAAAAAAGTTGAGCAGCAGAACTTTTCAATCAGAAAAAGAACTCTGGAGTATGATGATGTTATGAACAAGCAGAGAGAAATTATCTATGGTTTCAGGTCTGAGATTGTTCAGAGCGAAGATGTTCGTGAAAATTTATATAATATATTTGAAGATGTAGTTATTGATACCGTTCAATCACATCTTTCACAAGGTGAAATAGGCATCTCGGATCTGCTTGAATGGCTGCATATGAACTTTCCGGTTGCCATTACTGAAGAAGAGATTCGTGAAAGAGTCAAAGATCTTGAAAGTGTAAACAAATTTGTTTTTGAGAAAGTTGAGAAAGCTTATGAAATCAAATTATATTCAGAGAATCCGGATCAGATTAATGATATGGAACGGCATGTTATTTTACACACAATCGATGAACAGTGGCAGGAATATCTTAGAGCTATGGATTATTTACGTCAGGGTGTCGGCTTGAGAGCATACGGAAATAAAGATCCGTTAGTTGAATACAAGCATGAAGCTTACGGCATGTTTGAACAATTGCTAAGTGATGTTAAGAGACAAATTGCGACAGCAGTTTTCCGAACAACAACTTCAGCAAATACTCTGGAACAATTTTTACAATCCATGCAGGCTAATATTCAGACAAATGATGTTTCAGAAGTAGATTATAGTGTTGCCGGAAGTATTGCATCTGCTCATGGTAATCCCAAACAGCTTTTGGATGGAATGCCGCCTGAAATGTTGCAGCAGGTTCTTGCAGGAATGTCTGACGGAGGAGATGCTCCGCAAGGTTCTAGTCCACATCCGGCAAAACCTATGAAACGGGATACGCCTAAGATTGGAAGAAATGATCCATGTTTTTGCGGAAGCGGCAAAAAATATAAGAATTGCTGTGGCAAAGTATAATAATTAATACTTACAGTCGTTGCACTCAAGAACACAAAGAGAACAAAGAATGTTATGCATAAGAATTTTCAAAAAGCAGATAGACTAAGTGCCGTTGCTATTGCTGCAGCAATTGAAGTTCACAGGCATAAAGGATCTGGGCTTTTAGAATCTATATACGAAAAATGCATGTTAAGAGAGTTCTATCTAAGAGGTGTTTCCTGTAAAACTCAAGTAAATGTTCGAATCGGATACAAAGGTTATACATTTGAAGAAACTCTTAAACTTGATATAATTGTAGATGACTGTTTGTTGTTAGAGCTAAAGTCTGTAAAAGAAATAATACCTATTCATAAAGCACAATTAATGTCATATATGAAGGTAATGGATACACCATTGGGGCTAATCCTAAATTTTGGAGAGCTTTACTTAAAAAACGGCATTTGCAGGATGATGTTGCCGGGAGCAAATGAAAAACAATAAATATTCTTCGTTATCTTCGTTCTCTTGAGCGAAGCGACTGTAAGGTTAGACAAAAATTTAAAATGATTAAATAAGGACAATGATAATGGAACAAAGATTACAGACAACAGAATTTGCTTCATGGAAAAACTTAGAAGCACATTATAACAAAATGAAGAATTTTCAGATTGCTGATTTATTTAAAAGTGAGACTGACCGCGGGATTAAATTTTCGTTGGAAGAAGCAGGACTTTTTCTGGATTATTCAAAGAATATAATTACAGATGAAACCGTTGATCTATTTGTTCAGTTTGCTAAGGAGGCAAATCTTCAACAGGCAATTGATGACATGTTTACAGGCAAGGTTATTAATGAAACAGAAGGTCGTTCTGTTCTGCATATTGCTCTAAGAAACAGGAATAATAGAGAAATTTTTGTTGACGGCAAGGATGTTATGCCGGATGTTAATGAAGTTCTTGACAGACTTGCAGATTTTTCAAATAGAGTTCGTACCGGGAAGTGGAAAGGATTTACAGGAAAGAAAATTGATACTGTTGTAAACATTGGTATCGGAGGCTCTGATCTTGGTCCTGTTATGGCATACGAGGCTCTTAAACCATATTCAAGAAGAGATATGAAATTTAAGTTTGTTTCAAATATTGATGGAACACATATGGCGGAAGCTTTACTTGATGCAGATCCTGAAACCACACTTTTTATCGTTGCTTCAAAAACATTTACAACTCTTGAAACGATGACAAATGCAATGACAGCAAGATCCTGGCTGATAAAAAAACTTGGCGATGAAAATGCTGTTGAAAAACATTTTGTTGCAGTTTCAACTAATGCGGAAGAGGTGAGTAAGTTTGGAATTGATACAGACAATATGTTTGGTTTCTGGGAGTGGGTAGGGGGGCGTTACTCATTGACATCTGCAATCGGATTACCTGTTATGATTGCAGTTGGTTCTGAAAACTTTGGTAAAATGCTTGACGGATTCTTTGCGATGGACAGACATTTTGCGGAGAGTGATTTTCGAAATAATATGCCGGTATTGATGGCGTTTATTGGAATGTGGTACAATAACTTTTTTGGTGCAGAGTCTTATGCAGTTCTTCCGTATGATCAGTATATGTCAAGATTCTCTGCGTATCTGCAACAGATGGATATGGAAAGTAATGGCAAGAGAACAGATAAGCAGGGAAGAATTGTTGATCTTCAGACCGGTCCAATTGTCTGGGGTGAACCGGGTACAAATGGTCAGCACGCATTCTATCAATTAATCCATCAGGGAACAAAATTAATTCCATGCGATTTTATCGGCTTTGCAAAATCACATAACCCGATCTCAGATCATCACGACAAATTGATGGCAAACTTTTTTGCACAGACAGAAGCACTTGCATTTGGAAAGTCCTCCGAGGAAGTTGCAGCTGAAGGTACCGACGAAAGACTGATTGCTCATAAAACATTTCCCGGGAATCGTCCGACAAACACTATTATGGCGGAAAAATTGACACCTGAAACTTTGGGAGCGTTGATTGCATTGTATGAACACAAAGTATTTGTGCAGGGAGTATTATTCAATGTATTCTCATTTGATCAGTGGGGCGTTCAGCTAGGAAAAGTCCTTGCAATGAAGATTCTTTCAGAACTTGAAAATTCAGATTTTGAACTGTCACATGACTCTTCAACAGCTAATTTGATCGAGCGTTATCGAACAGAACGATAACTTTAAATAAAAAAAGAGAGACATGAACATATTATCCTAAGGCTCTTCAGCAGCAAAAGGATCCACAATCTGTATCGCGGGCAACAATGATCAGAACTTTAGATTATAAATTTATTCGTCGTCCGGATGGTGTGAATGAACTTTATGACCTGAATAAAGATCCTGAAGAATTGTATAATGTTTATAATGATAAAAACTACAAACAGATTAAGCTTGATATGATTGAGATTATGTTGGACAAAATGATTCAAACTTCTGATACATCTACACGTGTCGCCGACAATCGAGGGTGGGATAATAACGTTCTCAAAAGCACTGGGAAGATTAATCATTAATAGTGATCAGTTTTTAGTTGTCAGTGGTTAGTTAAAGAAAGAATACTAGCAGCTGACTTCTAAGATGAATGCGGATTATTTTTTTTGACTAAATGACTTAGGACTGAATGACCAAAAAATATCAACAGTTGCTCGAGTAAATATAGATTGTTTTAGTCCTTGGTCGAGAGTCATTTTGTCCTCCTCTTTAATTTCATCATTTGGCGTTCGTCCATAAGAAGCCAGAGATGAGAGAGAATCTTTACAGCCTTTTATCTCGGAATAACAGATATTCCGTTTGGGATGACAGCAATTGTTGCTGTTTGCCCCTGTTTTTTGAGAGCCATTTCGAGAGCAACATCAAAGTTTACAGCATGCTCAATGTGCATTGCTTTAATCATTTCAGAATCACAAAGGTCTGTGACAAGTATAACTTGAAATTTTGATAGAATTCTTGCAAGTATCTGATATTCCCATTGATCAGGCTGTGTTTTTGTTCGTTTAATTTTTCTTACATTTTCCAGCACTTGTTCCGGAGAATCGGCTGTAGCTAAGGCATTGAAGAATGATTCGCCCCCATGCCCGTCTTCACATCCTGCAATCATGATAATTGTGCCACCTTCTTTGCACATTGATTCAGCTGTCGTCATTCCTTTTACAGACTGATAAATGTTCTGATCAAGAGGATAACCACCATTTGATGATATAACAATATCTGCCATCTTCTTCTCTGTTTCAGCCATCTTGCCGACGAACCTGCATCCTTCTTTATGAGCTTTATCAAAATGACCGGCAAATGCTTTAATAATTTTTTTATTTTCATCAAGTGCAACATTAAGAATAAATGCTAATTTAGCTTTTTGTGCCGCAAACATCATATCAATATGGATAGGATTATCCTCCAAATTACCTGTTCTGGCCTTGGGGTGAGCAATAAACTCAGAACAATGATTTGCCAAAACAGTTTCAGCTCCTGCGATACCCGGAAGAACACTTTTTCTGCCACCAGAAAAGCCGGCGAAAAAGTGTGGTTCAATGAAGCCCTCTGCAACAAGAAGGTCAGCTTCAACTGCAAGTCTGTTAATCCGGCATTCACCTCCGGAAGGTAAAGTGCCGATGTTTATCATAGAATCATTATCAAATGCATCTTGGACAATGATGTTTTCATTTTCCGCAATAATTTGACCAAATTTATCGATCAGCTCTTTTTGAGATGTCGGACGATGGTAACCGGTGGCAACAAGAATTGTAATTTCTGCACAAGGATTTCCGGATCTTATTGTTTCCAGCAGAATAGGCATTGTTATTTTGCTTGGAACAGGTCGTGTGTGATCGCTTGTAATTATAACAATATTCTTTTTGCCACTTGATAGAACCTCAAGCTTTTCAGATGCAATAGGACTATCGAGGGCGTTTTTTACCAACTGTTCCTGAGAAAAATTTATATCTATATTTAATTTTTCAGGAGTGAATATGCCAACAATGTTTTTATTTGGAACATTAATGGTCATGTTTTTTCTTGAATATGGAATTGAAATTGTTGTCATTGTTTTTTATTTTGAGTGAGATGCGTCTCGCCCCTACGATAAATTCATTTTTTTACTGTTTACTATTTACTGTGCACTCTGAGCAAATATCATTCCTGAACAATCGTTTTAAACTGTTCATATGCGGGCTGCCACTTTTCAGTATTTCGTGGTAGAAACTCTTTGATTTTGAAAGCCTGTCTGATATATTTTTGAGCATCAAGTATACTGTCTATAATACCTAGTCCCAATGCCTGGCTCATGATGTTGCCAACAGCGGTTCCATCTCCGGGACCGGCAATAACCGGTAGTCCAAAGCAATCGGCAGTAAACTGGTTCAGAGTCACATCTTTGCTTCCTCCGCCGACAATATTAATCTGTTTAGTAGTAGTAGAACTAACTTTAGAAATCATCTCGTCAACATACTTGTATTTAAGAGCAAGACTTTCATAGATAACTCTGGCAGTTGTACCACGATCTGTTGGTACTTGTTGTCCTGTTTTTCTGCAGAATTCAAAGATGGCTTCTTCCATATTATCTGGATTATAGAAGAGTGTATCATCCGGGTCAATAAATGCAAAAAATTCAGGAGCCTTATTAACTCCTTGTTCAATCACATCCCAACTCGTCTCTTTCCCATCCTGAATTGCCCATGCTCTTTTTAATTCCTGCAGGATCCATGTTCCCATACAGTTTTTCAGAAATCTCACATTTCCAATACCGCCTTCATTACTTAATTCGGCGTCTGAAGCATCTTGTGTTGTTATGGGCTCAGGAATGAGTTTGCCCACAGGAGACCATGTTCCTGAACTGATAATCAGAGATTCATCCGGATTATCAATTGGTGCAGATGCAAATGCGCTTGCTGTATCGTGAGATGCAGTTGCAACAAGCTTAGGCGCTGACTTAAGTCCGATCAGGTTTACAAGTCCTTCGCTAAGTTCACCGACAATAGTCCCAGGTTCAACAATTTTCGGCATTTTTTCAATTGGCAGTCCCAGTTTTTTAAACATTATTTCAGACCACTGTTTTGTTTTGCTGTCCATAAGTTGTGTAATACTTGCCCATGAAGAGTCAACCATCTTAATATTTCCAAGATAATAGTAGAATATTGATGATATCGGAAGAAAACTTTCAGTGACATCCAACAGGTATTTTCTGTTTTCTACAAACCAAAGCAGTTGATTGCTTAGGTTAAACGGCTGAAAATGTATTCCTGTTATTGAGTATACAGTTTCAGGATCAACTTTTGCTTTAACCTCATTAATCATGTTGTCAAGTCTATGGTCTCTATAGCAGTATACTTTACCTAATAAATCTCCATCTTTTGTAATAAACTGACCATCTGCTCCCCAGGTGTCGACACCGATAGAGTCAATTTCATCGCCGTATTCTCTTTTGAATTTGCGTAGCCCTTCAATGATATTATCATATAGTTTAACTATATCCCAGTAGTCTCTGCTTACCTGACTTCCATTCTCATCCGGAATGAAAAACGATACTCCATCATGAGGAAAACGATGAACCTCTTCCATTCTGAATGTTCCATTTTCAAAGATCCCGGCAAAACATTTTCCTCCGGATGCACCAAAATCAACTGCAAAAATTCGCTTTATCGACATTTTATAATCTCCTGTATTTTATATTTGTGTCATTCTTTTCAGACCATTAAAATTATTTGTAATATCATGTATTGTCAGGCTGTCAAATCGTTCAAGACTGAACTTTTCAACGCCGAATGATGCTACAACACTACCCATATACAATGCTGTTTTAATGTTTTGTATGTTTAACATATCAGCACTTGCCAGATAACCTATAAAAGCACCTGCATAACTGTCTCCTGCTCCTGTTGGATCTACTAAGTGAGCAACAGGGTAGGCTGGTACTATGAAGATTTCGTCGCCTTCAAACAGGACAGCTCCATGTTCCCCTTTTTTGACTACAACATATTTTGGACCCATTGCAGCGATTTCTGCAGCAGCCTTAATAATGTTGTGCTCACCTGTAAGAAGACGAGCCTCGCTGTCATTCAGCATAAGCATATCAATCTTTTCAAGAAGCTTTAACAGGTCTTCTCTTGCAATATTAATCCACAAATCCATTGTATCTGCAACAACAAACTTTGTATTTTTCATTTTACCAAGAACAGAAAGCTGTGTTTCGGGAGCAAGGTTTCCAAGCAGTACATATTCTGCATCTTCATAAGAAGAAGGAACGGCCGGTTTAAAGTGTTCAAGAGTATTAAGTTCTGTAAAATTGGTAACTCTATCAATCATATTGTCATCATATGTTCCACCCCAGCGAAATGTTTTGCCCCCTTTTTGAAGGATCATACCCTCCAGATCAATCCCAAACTTTTTATATTTTTCAGAATACTCTTTTGGGAAGTCTTCACCGACTATGGATATCATACCTGTTTTTGCAAAGAATGAAGATGCCACACATGCGTAACTGGCGGCACCTCCAAGTATTGCTTTTCTGCTATCTGTTTTGGTATGAATATCATCAATACCAATTGATCCTAATATTACTGTTTTACACTTTTCCATTTTATTTTATTTCCTTTTTAAATTCTGGGCGAGATAAATCTCGCCCTACTATTGACGTGTTTTTTTTCGCCCTAACTAATTATCTGTCTTCTGAGGCATTTCTGTTTTTATAATTTCAGAATGATCTGCCGATCAATTTTGACACCTCGGCATAATAGTCGGTTACCGGCATTGAATTATCATAGTCGTTTGCGTCAAGAAGCATGCGGATGATTCCATGTTCCGCAAACTCTTTTGCCTGCTCAATTGATTTTATTTTTCCTACATAAATTGGTATAGATGATTCAACTGCCATAAGAGAATTTTTATCCGGATAGTCCTGCTTGAACACTAAAAAATCAACACCAACCTCCGTTGCCATAAGAGCTTCATTAACACTTGTCACATATTGACCGTTCTTCTCTCCTTTGGATAACATGCCGGCAGCTTGTCCGATAGACAGTTCGTTTCCCATGTTGAGAAAACAATCTGCTTGTATCTCATCAAAAAGAGAAATATCTGTAAACGTGATTAAAGCATCCTGTTGTTCGCAGACTTTTTTAATATCACTAATAATGCTTATATTTTGTCCGGAAGCAACAATCATATCAATACCGCCATTAACAGCTTCTTTACAGAAGTCTACAATATCAGATGTTCGGATATTGTCAACATCAATATATAGAGTCAGCATTGCATCTTCTAAATACATAAAATCAACCTATTTTAGATTTTTTTCAAGTTCTTCAAATTTTGGTAACAAGTTGGTATAAACTTCATGGTTTTGCATATCCGGTTTAGAAACAACTGCCGGCTGAACAGCTTTTGCCGTTACATCATTGTATGGGATATATTCTCCGGCTTGGTCACACAAATATCCATGTAATGCACGATATGCAGCACCCATTGCAGCAGAATCAGGATTATCTGCAACAGCCACCGGCTTTCCGAAAACATCTGATATAATCTGAGTTAGAGCTCTATCTACAGAAGCTCCTCCTGTTGCAATGATCAGATCAGGATTCAGTCCGAATTGTTCACTGTGCAGACGCAGAGACATGAATTGACTCTCGTATACAGCTCTTGTTTCCTCTTCAGGTGAGAAACTATCTACAGTATTTCCGTTGCTATCAAACCTGAACACACCGGTGTTTTTTATTGCAGGTGTTATTTCAGGTGTGAAAAAATAAAAGCCGATTTTACCATTGTTGCCGGCAGGAGTTTTCTTCAACATCTCTGTAAATGTTTCCCAGGAACCATTCGCCCATTGGTCTCTAATCTTTTCTCTTGTTAAAGATCCATTTTGTCTGACAAGCATGACCATGAATTGATTTGGATTCATTGGACTCACAAAAACATGCCCTCTCTTTTCTGAAGGGTTTGCTTTTTCAGTTGCCCCGAATATTGTGTCGCTTGTGCCCATACTGATGATGATATCATTGGGACCGTTAACGGCTAAACCTGCAAGACTATTTGGATTGTCACCTGAAAACAGGATGACTTGACAGTCTGGTGAAAAACCATATTTTTCAACAAAATATTTTGAAATATTCCCTGCGACTGTATGAGATGGTAAAGGTTTTCCAAGCTTGGCTTGTAATTTGTCGCCTCCGGCATAATTCAGAGCATTTTCATTCCAATGTTTATCATTTATATCCAGAATGTTCATACCGGATCCATCACTAAAATCAATGGCAGCAAAATCACCAATTAGTATGCTTGGTATAAATGAGCTTATCAGACAAATTCTTTCTGTTTTGTTATATATGTCAGGTCTGCTGTAAAAGTATTTTGCAATTTGGTTTCCTGTAAAACGTTCGAATGCTCGAGAACCTGTAATTTCCGCAAGTTTTTTTTGACCACCAATGACAGATTCCAGCTCTCTGCAATATTTGGCGGTACTGGAATCCATCCAGATAGGACCATTTGGCATTGCAAAAATATTTGTTAACTGTTGAGCTAAAGTCATGGTAGGGGATAATGATGATAACTGACCCTTAGCAGCTGCATTTAACCACACACTACCGTGCTGTTGACCTGAACCTGATACGGCTTTTATGTTAGATAAATCAATTTTTGAGTCTGCTAAATCTGCCATAATCAAGTCAAGAGCTTTAACAAACATAAGAGATGGTGCAGTTACCTCTTCTCCATTTATTAATGCTCCACCTTCAGTTCCAAACTCCGGCAGATCTTTATCAAAGTTAATCGTTGTTTCAAAAATGACAGATAAATTAGAATCTATTATAACAGCTTTTAGTCCTTGTGTACTAAGGTCTAATCCTAAAAATGTATCTTCAATCATAAATTTCTCCTATTAATTAAATGGTGCAGTTGTTATTTTAAAGTTCTGTGGTTCCCGAATGTTTCGATAATCAATTGGAGGATTATTTCTTGCCATACTTCGTAGTCCATCAACAGAACATTTCTGGTAAATCAAACTATTATCCTCATCATATATTGAAACAATAATACCATAGAAATCATTATGATTAATGTCATTTAATGATAAATATGATGTTGTATTCCAAGGTTCAGCTTCAATTTCAGGGAATGTCGGCATATCCAGAAAGATTCTAGAGTTTGTTAATGGTGTTGGAATCTGAACAATTTGAAAACCAAGACTTCTAATAGTTGTTCTGTTTGATCCAATTCTGGAATTTAAGGCAAGGTTTCTTGTCATTGACCTTCTTACTGTTCGAGCTGTTCCAAAGTATTGAACAACTATAAAACAATTATTATAATCCTTCTTTGAAGTAATTGAGTTGATTTGAAATCTAAACTTCTTTGCCCATTGCCATGTGCCTTTTTCTTCATCATCCAGATCTTTGCAATAACCAGATACGCTTAAAGCAGCTGAATTAAGGTCTGTTCTTGTAGATAGTCCAATACGTTTGTATTCTTTTATATGCCCGTCAGGAAAAGTTTTACTGAAATGCAGTTCAATTGCTCCATGAATTGCAGGGTCAACAACAACCTCAGACGGCTCTTCAGCATCTTCTAAGACTTCATTATTTAGCAAAGGTGTTGGCTGGCTTTCTGCAACAGGAGTTTCCGGCTCGTCAATCACCTCAATATCATGAGTAAGTTTATACATCTTTACTGATGTTTGAGCCTGTTTATATACTCTGCTAATTTCAAATTCCTTTCGTTTCTCATCTACCCATTGTGCATCATTTATATTGCCGTCTTTGGTCAGGTGCTCTTTATATTTATCTAGAGCAGAAATAATTCTATTATAAATGTCAACAATCTCTTTTGATCTGTCATAGTTAATAGTTTCAAGTTTGTCAATAAAGTCAAGTTGGACTTTTTTAAGACTATCAAATTCTTTGTTTACATTTTTGGCAATAAGTATTTTTTCAGAATTAAATCTTGCAATTTCCTCCTGTGCTGCTTTTACTTCATAAAGTTCACCGCGACTTTGCATAACCTGCATATATTTTTGTAAAGTTTCAATATAAAATGAATTCAGGTTCCTTATTTCATTGTTGTATTCGGTTGAAATTGATTCTATTTTACTGAAAAAGGCATCTTCATATTGAGCCATTACGCTACTGACTTGAGTAACTTGTGAATTAACAATTTGTATGGAAAAACCATAACAAACCAAAATCATTAAGTATAATATTTTTTTATTCATATTCATCTAACTCCTTTTATATATCTTTGGCAAGCTCTTTTATATAGCTTGATAATTCATCTTTTATGTCATCATTTCGTAATCCAAAGAAAATATTCGTTTTAATATAATCTAGTATATTGCCAATGTCATGACGTTTTCCTTCAAATTTAAAACCGTACATAGAATGTTCTTTCAAGTTTAGTCTCATGGCATCTGTAATTTGAACTTCGTTATTTTTTCCTCGTGGTGTCTTTTCAATTTTATCAAAAATGTCTGCATTGAAAATGTACCTTCCGGAAACCGCTAAATTGGATGGAGCTTCTTCGATAGATGGCTTTTCAACAATGTCATCAATGAGATATACATTTTTATTAATCTCTTTTCCTTGTACAATACCATATCTTGAGACTTTTTCATCAGGCACTTCCTCAAGAGCCACAACACACTCACCATATTGATCGTATACTTCCATCATCTGTTTGGTAACAGGCTCATCAGATGACAGAATTGTATCCCCCAGCAGTACAGCAAACGGTTCATTTCCCACATGATTTTTTGCGCAATAGATTGCATCACCAAGTCCATTCATCTGTTTCTGCCAAACAAAATGTATGTTTGCCAGTTCTGTCACATGGTGTATTTGTGCCAGTTCATCTAATTTGTTTTTTGCTTTTAATTCTGTTTCCAGTTCAAAGTTTCTGTCAAAGTGTTCTTCGATTGCACGTTTGGATTTGCCGATAACCATTAATATATCTGTGATTCCTGAATTCACAGCTTCCTCAACAACATGTTGTATTACCGGTGTGTCAACAACGGGTAACATCTCTTTAGGCTGAGACTTAGTTGCAGGCAAAAATCTTGTTCCAAATCCTGCGGCTGGTATTACTGCTTTTCTTATCATATTTCTCCTTCTTTAAACTACTATTTCAGGCTTAATTACCTCAACACCAAATTTTCTGGTATTCAGAATTATTTTATCAAACATCTCTTCATCTTGGTAAGTTCCGATTATAGCTCCTCCGGAACCTGTAAACTTGGCACTTGCGCCAGCTGCTCTTGCAGCCTTGACCATATTAATATTTCCTTCACTGAGCTGGCATACTTTTGCACGCATATCAAAGTTGGCATTTATTAACTCCCCAATCTCATTACCTCTGCCGTTTATAAGCATCTTGTAGACCTGATCTGTTAAGTCAGCCCAAAAGTCTATTGCTTTATGAACTTCTTCACTACCTCTATTGTACCTAGACCTAAGATCGCTATGAACAACACCGGATATTTCTGACAGATCTTTCTGATAAGCAATGTATAAATTTGGCAGAAGATTTGCATTAATGTTCTTATAGTTCCCGAATCCTTGTCTGTCCATAAGTTTTTTATCAAAGTCCATGTATACAAGTCCTTGGTATACCTGTGCAACTCTATCCTGCAGACCCGCAGAAATACCTAACTCTTTAGTTTCAACTTCTAAAATAATTTCTGCCAGCACCGGCTTTGGTATTGATACGTCATAGAATTCAAGCAAAGCTTTCATACATGATGTTACAATAGCACTGGAACCTGCCAAGCCGACCAGATGTGGAATGTTTGATTTGTATCTCACTGTAAAATTGCTTTTATGAAGATAAATATCATTTGCCACACAATAATCATAAAATCGCTTGATTGTTGCTTTGATTAATCTGATACCTCCATAGTAACCTAGCTGGTTTACGTCATATGCCAATGATTCAATACTGGAAAACAGAGAGTGATCTGATGGATTTGGTAATATTTCTAAATCAGGAGTTTCATATAAATCAACTTCTGCAAAAAAGTTCCCGAAGGTAAAAGAGATAGTTTTGCCATTGTATCCGTCAGAAGGATTTCCTATTAATGCTGCTCGAGCGTGAGCCACTGTTTTTATCATTATTTTTTTCTTTTAAAAGCAGTTTGTTGCTAGTTCTTCATTACCATAAATGTCTTGAATTATCATCTCATTTAACTTATTTGCCATCTTACCGGTTTGTCCATTATTCACAGCTTTGCCGCAGAACTGATGCACACATGTAACATTCAGAGTAGTGCCCACCATCATAACTTCCTTTGCATTTTCAAAATCTTTCGGCTTCAACTTGGCAAATGCAACCCCAGTCAGTTCACCGTCGGCAACCATAGTGTTTGCCAGTTCCATCACTCTAAGCATTGTTGTTCCGGCAAGGACTCCATCCATTTCCGGAAAGAGCAGTCTGTTATCCTGTGTGATTAAACCGATATTTTCAGTTGCACCCTCTGCAACAAAACCATCTTCGCTTACTGAAACAACAAAATCAACCCCAGAATCAACTGCCTCTTTTTTCATCATGACATTTACAATATAATTGCAGTTTTTTGATGCCGCAAAGATATCTTTTTTGGGCGGGAATTTGCTGACAGCAACAGAAGCCCCTTTCGGATGCCTGGTCATAAACCAAGGTTTCCGATCTGTCACAACAACATAAAAATTGCTTTTTACACAATCATATGGACTAACCCCGAAGCTTCCCTGACCCCTAGATACATACAGACGAACTGTGCATTCCTTATGCTCTCCCGCCAAAACAGTCGCCTTTATAATAGCTGTCATCTCTTCAAAAGTAAAAGGCATATTATACTCCAGCAATATACCTGAGTTCATAAGCCTTGCCAAATGCCTCTCTAAATTAAAAATCTTTCCGTCAAAGCAGTTCAAGGCTTCGAAAATTCCATCTCCGCGATGCACAATATGATCATCAACAGGAACCATCATGCATGTTGGATCTTTAATAATTCCCCCAACAACACTAGAGTACATAGCATAATAGTTCGAATGAAAACTGCACCTGACATTTTCAAGCTCTGCTAAAAAATCATCCTTACTTAAAATTCGCAACTTTATCTCCCGTTCTCTTAACAAATTCATACATACTTTGTATATCAATCAAATCATTTTTAAAGTTTACAACTTTTGCTGAAAAATCTAAAGCAAAAAAAAGGTATATTGCCATATTTCTCTGGTTGATTGCTGTTTTCGGCAGCCCCGCCCTCACTTTGAATTTCTAAGTTTCAAACTAAGGGCGGGGCGACCCTACAGTTGCTGATCCTGCAAACAATGCTAAACCATTGACTCAAGGGATCTTTGTATCTGTCATTCTGCTTTTATAATACTTCTGAAAACTATCACACGTAATGCAAAGCAATTCTGAAACTTAAAAAACATGGACTTGTTTGGGTACATTCGAGGTGAAGTTTAATCGGGTACAGGAGCTCAAGACTGCAAAAAAGGCTGCTGCCGGCAACCTGTTTCTCAGTCACGGCAGTGCAAAACTGTATACTATGTGCTGCAAACTATTCACTACGAGCAATGCTCGTGTTCGTACATTAACCATTATTTGCATAATATTCAAGAGCGTCTTTGATGCCCTGTCGGAATGTACGTTTTTCAATGAACCCCAGTTTTGTCTGCAGAGTCGTGTCACCTCCCCGAGCAAAAACTCCTTCCGGAGTATTTGATGTACCTTTCACTTCAGGTGAAAATCCCAGAATTTCCGATGCTGTTTCTACAAACTCAATAAAGCTTGTGAACTTTCCTGTCGAAAGATTCACTGCCGATGCATCATCAATTTGATCCATGGTTTTTAGAATTCCGTTTATGCAGTCATCGATGTGTATAAAGTCACGCATCTGCCGACCCGTTCCCCAGACATTAATCTCTTCGGCTCCTTGATCTGCAAGAATTCTCTTGCAGATTGCCGGGAATGGATATGTGTCATCCTGATCTTCTCCATAACCTGAGAATGGGCGATAACAGACTGCTTTCAGTCCGTGTTTAAGGTATGCAAGTTGAGCAAGATATTCATTTGTCAGTTTTGCCCATCCATATGTCATGTCCGGCATTCCTATGTCGGAATCAAATGATATCATATCTTCTTTTAAAAGTTGATAATTGGCAAAGGTCTGCAGCTTGATTGGATAAGCCGCACTTGAGCTGAACACTACTGATTTTTCTGGTTTTGCACAAGCTGCCCATTGCCAGTATCCCGCATCTATTGCCAGATCATCAGCTACAGCAAGTGGATTGTTTTCAATCATTGCTCGTCCGCCAACCATTGCCGCAAGGTGAAAGGTGTAGTCAAATTTTTCATTTTGGTTTTCCTTAAACCAGTTGCGACAGTCAGTCTGGTTGTAATGAAAATTATCATAATCAAGAGGTTTGAATAACGGCCATTTTTCCGGCTCAATCGCACCGCTTAGCGGCTCCATAATATCCACACAGTGAACACAATCGCCTGATTCTAAAAGCTTCTGAATGAGATGCCTGCCTACAAAGCCTGCACCACCTGTAACTAAAATCCTTTTCATGTTTTCCCTTTTTTCCACGCAGAGCACGCAAAGTTTTGCACGCAAAGTACGCAGAGTCTGTTCTATAAATTGTTTACAATCCTATGTACATTGTCTTTTAATATCTTACAATTAAAGTTTATAAGAGCCAATTTCAAAAGTCCGCTCCCTGCTGGAAGCGGCTACAGCGGGCTAGTGTCTAACTAATGTATTTATAATATGTTAACGTCTGTAGCCGAGGTCAGCAGACCTCGGAAATTAGACTTTTGAAAGAGGCTCATAAGTAACCCTAGTTTTAGGTTTGAGAGTTTCAAATATGTCAGTAACTGTGAGTAATGTACTGGCAATAAATTTTCAACAGCTTTAATTTCAATAATTACTTTTTCATTTATAACTAGATCTAAACGATAACCAATGTTTTGTATTACTTCTTTGTAAACAAACGGCATAGGTACTTGCTGTTCTACATTAAGTCCAAGTTGTGTTAAGTCATAGACAAGTGCATTCTGACAGGCAGATTCCAATAGTCCTGGACCAATGTTTTTATGTAGTTCAATGGCTGCACCTATACATTTATATAATATATCATTTTCAGTCATAACTCTAAGCTCTTCTCTTTGCGTTTTTTCACTCTGCGATCTTTGCGTGAAGCTTTTATCTGTTTTTCTTTTTGAATTTTCTTTCTCTAAAGTATTGCCCGATTGATAGCATAATAAAGCGAGGATTGCCAATTAAATATCTTTTCCATAGTCGTTTTGGCTCTACCAAAAGTCGGAATAGCCATTCAAGACATGAGTTCATCATCCATCGAGGAGCCTGTTTTACCTCTCCGGCATGAAAGTTGAATGCAGCACCAACTGCGATACTTGCGGAAGAGTTCAAATGTGGCTGAAACTTCCCAACCCAGTAATCCTGTTTTGGTGTTCCCAGTCCACACCATACAATGTCCGGATTGGTCTTATTAATCATTTTTATTATGTCAGCTTCATCTGATTCGCTAAGAGGTCGAAATGGCGGTGAGTACATCCCGGCAATCTGAATACCTGCAAACTGTTTCTCCAGATTTGTTTTTAATTTCTCCAGAACTTCATTGGTTGAACCATAAAAATAGTGACGTACATTGTCTGCTAAACCTTGTCTGCAAAGTTCAAGAACCAAGTCCGGACCATATACTCTTGTCAAATCATATCCCCTTAACTTTCCCAGCAACATAAGCGGTACACCATCTGTTGTTGCCATTCCTGAATTCGTAACAATCTTTGCAAGTTCCGGTTGATCAAAACATTGAACCATTGTGTCCGCAGTGCATACATTTACGTAATGGCTCTGCTTTGTTCTGATCCAATTGAGAATTCTGTCAACAGCACTCTGTAAAGTCATTGCACTAACAGATGTGACGCCAACAGGATATCTGATATAACCTTCTGAATCTTTAAAAGGTTTCAATGGCTGCTCGTGAATAAACATAGGATATTTCTTTAAATGAAATGTCTGCAGAAAAGTTTCAAAAATAAACCTCGGGTTATCCGGCAGGTAACGTTTTATCAGGCGAGGCTGTTTGAATACTCTGTGTAACCACTGAAATCCTGAGTATTTGATCCAGTCGGGGGCATCTGTTTCAACTCCGGCATTCACATCAAACGCATAGCCAACCGGACAGATAATCTTACATGCTAATTTGTCTTTCATCTGATCCATAAAGTATAGCTGTTTTGGGGTTGAAATTCCAATCCAGAAAATATCCGGTTTAAGCTCTTCAATACGTTCAATCAGCTCTTTTTCTTCCTGTTCATTAAGCGGTCTGAATGGGGGACAATATATTCCTGATATCTGAATGGACGGATGCTTTTGTTCCAATACCTCTTTTAATTTTTCTACAATGCCAGGAGCTGCTCCATAAAAAAAGTGTTTCCATCCTTTGTCTGCAGAGTATGCACAGACATCTCTAAGAAGATCAGGACCATAGACTCTGTTAATTGTATTGTAACCATGCATTTTACCTAACCATACAAGCGGCATACCATCTGCCGTGTTCAACACAGATTCATTAAGAATTCTCTGAAGCTTTGTGTTACGACGGGCTTCAATAATTCCGGCCACACCAAGTGCAGATGTCATTGCCGGATTATATGTGGTGTTAGAGCTTATTATCTCTTCAAACTTTTTAATACATCCTTCCATATCAAGTGCATCAACTCCAACTCCTAATACATTGAATCTGCATGATGTTTTAGGGTGCAGTTTTATGTGTCGTTCATGAATAAACTTTATGGCAATAATTATGGATAGTCCAATAATGGCACCTGTTAAGCTTTCGAGCAATCCATACCATGCAACTATTCTTGTTGGAGAAAAAACCTGAATTGCTTCCGCAAATAGGGCAAACCACGCTGTTCCCACTATAATAATAAAAATAGTTTTCAAATATTCTGTTTTTGATTTAAAAGTACTTCCAAAAAGGAAACATACACCGGTTACAATACCAAGCATTGCAAAAAGGGCAATCTGCCCATAACTGAAATAGTCCAGGTTGCCTAAAGAATTTACAAAATGGATGATTTCATGGGATTGTAAATTAATTAAAGTTTTATGATTTGCGGCATGCTGCCATGAATCCGTAAAGTTGCCGGTAATTTTTTGTGATATTTTGGCTGGTCCTGCTCCTACCCATTCAGCTGGAATCAACATGCCTATGAGAATCAATGCTGCAAACGAGATCACCATCCAACCGCCGATACGTTTATGCATATTCAACTTGATAATATAATCATATGCTCCAATACCAATAAGTACAAACATTATGATGATAAACCAGACTGGAGGTACATATCCTGTCTGATTTCTTAGAAAAGCTAAAAGAACCAATACAAATGTCAGTATTGTCAGTGGAATTAAATTCAGTGCAGTTTTTAATGTTTTGATCATGATTTGTATTATATGAAAATAAGTGGAGTATAATGTTGAAATATATATCAGATCCCCTTATCTGTTTTTATCTTATGAAACAGCCTTGCCTTTTTTTGCTGAACTGGTTGAAAGCAAAAGATTCCTTAATTTTTTTGTAGTTTAATTTTGATAAACCATTTTTATCAAAACAACAACTTGCGATAGCAGCACATCCCGCAGAGCGGGACTATGATGCAAAGCATCAATAGCCGCAAAATTAATAGATATGGTTCCAAGCTCAGCTTGGTTACTGCTTTTAAAGCCAAATCTGCACTACTCTTGCAAGTCACCCCGTCCTTACTTTGAATCTTCGTAATTCAAAGTGAGGGCGGGGCAAAATGGTTTCTCAAGCGTGCAATCGCAAAGCGTAGTTTGATATTTTTATGTAATAATA
>CAYTUX010000168.1:0-8005 GCA_964441455.1 uncultured Victivallales bacterium
TGGTCGGCGACCCAGCTACTAACAGATCAGAAAAACAATCCTATATCAAACTCCAATGTAAAGTTAATAGCTGGGCAACCCTCCCGAACTACAGATTAACATTAGATTGGAAAACGGGAGGAAGACCCCCTCCGTCCTCGGTAGGACATTACACTACGTTTCATTGCTGTCCACAAAAGTCTAAAACATGGGACACTTGAACTTCCGCTGGAACAAGATATCTGAATATAACAGAATTTCTGTTTTTGTTGTAATATAGCAAGGCGGGATGGAAATTATATTTTAAAGGCGGGGTGAAGCACCCCGACCCTACAGAAACCATTTGCAATCAACCATTTAAATTTGATTGCAGCATCCGCAACTGTAGGGTCGGGATCCGTGACCCCGCCGGAAAAGACGTTTAACCGGAAAAACAGGGAATTCAAGTTTTTGGGTTATAAACATTGCTAAATTATGTTTTTAGTGCTACAATATTAAAAATATTAATGGGAATAGTTTGTTTAGAAAATTCTTTAAACTATATTAATTTAATGGAAATGTAAAATTTGTGATGAAGCTTTTGGATAAATATATATTAAAGGGATTTTTGGTCACATTTTTTTCAACAGTTGTGGTGCTTTCCTTTTTGATGAGTATTGGAGCTGTTTTTAAGGTAATTCCTTATTTAGCCAAGGGTGTTCCCTGGCGGCCTGTGCTTAATATTATTGGGGGAATGTTTCCGGAAGCTTTATCTCTTTCTATTCCAATCAGTCTTTTGGTTGCTAGCTTGCTTGTGTTTGGTCGTTTATCTTCAGATGGTGAGACAACAGCCATGCGAGCTTGCGGGTTCAGCATGTGGCAGATTATTTCCAGTTTAATGGTCACAGGTGTTATATTTACAATAATATGTATAATAAATAGCGGTTATTTGGCACCTTATTGTCATTATGTAAGGCGTTCTGCTATCAGAAAGCTTGTGGTGGAATCACCTGTTGAGATGATTGAAGAGGGGCGTTTTGTAGATGATTTTGCCGGTATGACGTTTTTTGTCGGGAAAAAAGAGGGAAATAAGCTCACAGATATTCGAATTTTTGATAACAGAAACCAAAGTGTTCGTCGAGAATTAACAGCCGATAGTGGTTTTATAGATCAGGAAGGATTAGATATTATTATTGATATGTCAAAAGTTAGAATAGACCCTTTTTTTGATGATAAGCCGGGTGCTCTATATGCAGACAATTGGCTGCTGAGGATTCCGGATATACTTGAAGATACTGTTTATAACAAAAAAGCGTCGGATATAAATTATTTTGAAATTTGGGAGCAAGTTGTTAATTATGATATTTATCATCCGGATGCATCTGAAGATGAGGTCAAATCCGGGAAAAGTGAACTTCTTACAGAAATTAGTTCACGATTAGTTCTTGCTTTTGCATGTTTAGGTTTTATCATTGTTGGAGCTCCTCTTGGCACTCAGGCTCATCGAAAAGAGTCTAATTTAGGAATTTTAATGAGTTTAATAGTTGCTGGGTTATATTATCTGATATTTATTCTATTTGATTCTCTTCGTGGAGTGCCAAGTGTATATCCATATATTTCAATATGGATACCGAATATTTTACTTTTTGGTTTGGGAACTTTTCTCATTCTACATAACAATTGATAAAACAGATATATTGTAGGTTTTTAATTAAATTTTTTTATGCTTAATAGCTGGGGTGATAAAAAAAGAAGCTTATGCAAGATGCTTATAAAAAGCATTTTATGTTGATTATTGGATACACTGTTAAAATACGCTTTGCGAATTGCACCTTGGTAAGCCATTCTGGTTTTTACAAAGTAAAAAGCTCAAATTGGCTTGCAAGATCAGTCCATATTTCGTTTTAAAAGCAGTTAGATAGTATAAGTATACATCTAATTCTGCTTGCGAAACGGAAGATGGGCTGATATCGCAAGTTGTTGTTTGAGCAAGAATGGCTTTCCAAAATTAAACTGCAACAAAAGTGCCAACTAGAAAAATAGGGTTTAATAATAAAGGAAGATGAAAAATGAATAAAAATAGAGGTTTGTTAATAGGTTCATCTATTGTAGGCGTAATTGCTTTAATAGTTTATATTTTAACATTAAGTAGTGGAGTTTTTCCCGGGGAACCGGCAAGAATGGTTGCGGAGGTTATTGGTGTCGCACCTCGTCTTGGTGCAGGGGCACCAATTTACCATTATATTATGGTCTTTTTAAATATAATAGGTGGCGGAAATGTTTTTCTATTTAATCTTGTGAGTTCCATATTTGGAGCATTATCGGTTGTACTTATGTATAATGTTATGTATAATGCCGTCACATATGTAACAAGTTTAGAAAATGACGATGTTAAAATGATCAATAGAACCGGGCATATTGCCGGAGCTGTTTCATCTTTAAGTTTGACCTTCTGTCTCTCTTTTTGGGTGTCTGCCAATAGAGTGGGAGATATGACGTTTCATATTTTTATGCTTCTGCTAGCGACAAAATTAGCTATTGGTTTTGCTCAAAAAGGCTCTTTAAAATCTTTGCTGATATTTATGTTTTTTTATGGAATTGGTATTTGTGAATATTCCACATTTATTACATGTTTTCCTGTCGCAATGATTTTTATTCTGATTTTCATGTGGAAGCATAGTATAATTAAGCCAATGGTATGTCTGTATGCGTTTCTTGCTTTAGTTGTCGGGTTGTCATTTTATCTGGTTTCATCATGGTTTTTTTATAACTCTCCAGGCTATGAAATTCGAGAATATGCCAGTTTCTGGCACATACCTTATGGTTATATTTATGACCAGTTTATAAGTATTGTAAAAGGGTTGCCTAAGGTTGGGTGGTTATTAATGATTCTTTTGACAATTGTCCCTTGGATTGTGATGTTGTTTATTGCTAAAAGGTCATTAAATTACGACGAAGACATAACATTTTTTATTCTTCATATTGTGTTCCTTGTTCTTGCAATACTGGTTCTTTTTGATTTACAAGGTTCTCCATGGTATATTTTTGGCGTACGTAAAGTTATGATTCTTCCATACCTGCTTACTACAAGTATTTTTGGATACGTTGCTGCTTATTTTTCAATTGCAAAAGTGGGCAAGAATAATATCAGATTTGCAAATGGACGTATGAAGCATTTCTCAGATCATCTCGCAAAAGTAATGATTCTTCCAATCGTTGCATGTATAATTTATCTTCCAATTAAAAATGTACCAATTGCAAATGCAAAGGACTCAAAATATATTAATGATTTTGCAAAAGAAGTTGTTAACAGTATGGATGGACGTTCCTGGTTGCTTTCAACGGGATTTCTGGATTATAATTTCATGGTTGCAGCTAAGCAGGAAAAAGTCAAGTTTACATGTCTTGATTTATCTAAAGGAAGCACATCATTATATCTTAACTTTATAAGTCAGAAGTTTGATAATATATCTTTACAGAATGTTGCAAAAATTGGTTTGCAGCCTTTGCTTAGAACATGGTTTAGTTTAACTGATATTGATATCGAGAAAGAACTTGCAATTCTCTCTATTTCGGACTTTTGGCTGGCACAAGGCTATGTATATGTTCCAAATAAGACCTTGTTTTTAGGGGGTAAAGATTATTCATCTTTAGATGCTGATGAACTGTTTACTGTCAACGAAAAATTCTGGAAGAACTTAAAGGATTTTAATGAGCAGGAATTCAACGAAAAGAATCTATCTTATATGTATATTGCTTATATAAAAAGACATTTAAGTCTGGTTGCGAACAATTTGGGTGTTTTAATGCAGGATTTAAAGAATCAAGATTATGCAATACAAGCATATAAAAACGCTATAGATATTAATGATGATAATATTAGTGCAAAATTAAATTTAATTTATATGAATAATCAGGAGCTTTATAATGAAGATGTTTCGGGGCTTGAGAATGATATTGAAAATTTGTCAGATAACTTGATTAATCAGATATCAAATATGGGGGTATCGTACTTTAGCGGATATGTGCGAGAACCAATGTTTTTTGCTCGTATAGGATGGAACTGGGCTATGTCCGGTCAGCCGAAACTTGCTGTTTTTGGTTTGACAAAGGCTATGGAAATGGTAGAAGATGTATCTCAGCAGGCATATATTAAAGGAACTCTGGCTTCCGTATATCTGAATTCAAATGATTTGAAAAAAAGTAGTGAACTCTTTGGAGAAATTTTGAAAGAAGATCCTGAAAATCTTCAAGCACTGCTTGGCTTGGCAAAGATTGCAAGATTAAGAGAAGACTACGACGAAGCTGCCGAATATCTTCAAAAAGCATCTGCAGCAGGACTGCCACCGCAGGATGTGGAATTTGAACTAATTATGCTTGAGGTGCTTAAGGGTAACATGGATCTGTCAAAAGAACGAGTTGAAAAACTTTTGGAGCAATACCCTGATATGCAAAGAGCAAGAATACTCCTGTCAAGCATGCTTATTAATGATCCATCCAGAAAAGCTGAGCTTGCTGATAACCTTAGAGAACTTAACTCTGTTAAAGGGGGAAGAGCTATTGCGGATATTATTCAAGGCAATAATGCCTTACAGCAAAAAGATTATAAAAAAGCAAAATTCTTTTTTCAGAAGGCACTAATTTCAAGAAGCATGGATGTTAATTTATTGGAGACACTTTTAAGGTTGGATTTTGTTTTGGGAGAAAAGGAAGATGCAAAGAAACATGTTATGATGCTTCTGAAAATTGATCCTGAAAACCACTTTGCCAACTATATAAATGGAACAATACAGGATGATGAAGGTCAAAAGACTTTTGCAGAAAATTCATATAGAAAATCAATTGAGGTCAAGCCAACTCCCGATGCTTTAAACTCTTTAGCATACTTGCTTGTTGAAAAAGGTCAGTATGAGGAGGCTGCATCGTTAGCAGAACAGGCTCTTGAGTTCGATCCTGATAATTTGTTATATGCAGACACATATGGTATCGCCTTATATTATCTTAATCGGTCAGATGAGGCATTGCCGTATTTAAAGAAAGCAGCTGACTCTCTGGATATTCCGGCTGTTTATCTGCACTATGCAGCTGTTTTGAATGATACAGGCAATATTGTCGATGCAAAAGTTTATTTACAGAAAGCAATGCAGAAGAATGAAATGTTGCCGTTTAAAGATAAGCAACTTGCTGAAGACCTGCATGATCAACTAAAATAGATGAAAGCGGTATTGACAATTGCAGGTTCAGACAGCGGAGGCGGAGCAGGCATCCAGGCAGATTTAAAGACCTTTGAAGCTATAGGTGTTTTTGGAACATCTGCAATAACTTGTGTGACTGCACAGAATCCCGATGAAGTTACAGCTGTTGAAGCCGTATCTGTTGATCTGATTATAAAACAGATTACAATCGTTGCAAAAGCATTTGACATCTCTGCAGTAAAAACCGGAATGTTGTTTTCGGCAGATATTATCTGTGCAGTTGCTGACTGTCTGAAAACACTTGGTATTAAAAATATCGTAGTTGATCCGGTAATGATTGCCACTTCAGGAAGTAATCTACTGCAGAATGATGCTGTTACAGCTTTAAAGGAATTGTTGCCTTTGGCTCGGGTAATCACTCCTAATATACCCGAAGCAGAAGTTTTACTTCAGCACAAAATATGTAATTTGGATGAAGCAAGAAGAGCAGCAAAGGACTTGCATGATATGTTTTCAACAAATGTATTATTGAAGGGGGGGCATCTTACGGTTGCCGGCAGTAATGATGTTGTGGATTTACTGTTTTGTGGTAACAGATTATACGAGTATGAACTTCCTTTTGTTGAGGTAAAGGAAAATCATGGAACAGGTTGTACGCTGGCAGCCGCTTTGGCGTCGTATATTGCTTTAGGATATGATCTGCCGGCTGCATCAGATAAAGCTAAAGAGTTTGTGACAAAAGCACTAACTCTGGCAAATAAAGTGGGAAAGCACCAGCCGTTAAACTGGTCAAATAAAGTATTTTAAATAGAAAAGGTATGAAAATGAAATTAAAAATAGAAAAAGTTGTGTATCCCGGAAAAGGTCTTGCACGAACAGAAGATGGTATGGTGGTTTTTGTTCCATCAACTTTACCCGACGAAATTGTTGAAGTGGATATTGTTAAGGAACACAAAAAATTTGCAGAGGCAAAGCTGGTTAAAGTTTTAGAGCCATCACCTGAAAGAGTGGAACCACTGTGTCACTTGCAGAATGGATTGGATATTCATTGCCCCGGTTGCACTTATCAGTACATGAACTATGAGACAGAGCTAAGATTAAAAAATGAACAGTTAAAAGATCTTTTGACGAATATGGGCGGAGTAGAACTTGATAACCAGATTAAGCCGCCTGTCCCCTCTCCAAAATCCTTTAATTACAGAAATAAAATTTTGCTTCACAGGGATGGAGAAAAACTTGGTTACTTTTCTGAAGATAATCAGACTCTGATTGACGTTACAAAGTGTTTGCTTGCAAAAGATGAAATAAATGATCTGCTTTCAGAATTACGTGACAGACCGGGGTTTCTGAAGGAGAATCCTGAGAAAAAGAGTGTTACTTTACGTTATACAGAGGTTGACGGTGCTCTTCAGTGGTATGGAAGAACCGGCAGCAAAAACAGAAAACTTAGGATTACCGAAAAAACTAATGTGGGCAAAATAGAGATGCCTACCAGTGCTTTCTTTCAGGTTAACCCGGAGATCGCTGAAGTTTTAACAAGCAAACTAATTACGTTGTTAGGTGATTTACAACCAGCCAACTGTATAGATTTGTATTGTGGTGTAGGCATCCATGCATTTGCAGCATCAAAGGCCGGCGTTCCCAATGTGCTCGGAATTGAAATTGATGATAATTCAGTAAAAGCCGGAAAAAAGTTTGCAAAAGAGAATGGAATGAGGCTGACATTACTCTCCGGTTCTGTTGAGAAGATGATAGATGATGCTCTGAAAGTTGTTTCATCTCCGGAAACAGCTGTGATTTTTGACCCTCCCAGAAGAGGACTTGAAGATAAAGTTATAAAAGCAATTGGTAATAATATTCCTCGCTATCTGATTTATATCTCATGTGCTCCCGATACTCTTTCAAGAGATATTAAAAAACTATCAAAATTTGGATATGAGCTGAAGTCGGCTCAACTTCTGGATATGTTCCCGCGTACACCATATTTTGAAACCTTAGCCTTTTTAGAAAAAAATTATGATCAAATTGCACAGGGCGGCATAACCGCAACCAAAAGTGATTGACCACAAATCACATAGCGCGGATTAGTCGCAACCAAAAGAATTGTCTCGCAACGATCGCAAAGATCGCAAAGAAGAAAGATTAAGAAAGAAGATTTGACTACCACGAAAGGCACGAAAAGACACGAAAAAAAGAATCCACCTCCGCCCTACGGGAACTACTGCGAGACAAAAAGAATGCGTTGCCATTAACCCAGCTATTATAAGACTAAAAGCTACTAGTTATTGACTATTAGTTATGTACTGCTATAGTAGCTGGGTTTATGGAACAACGCATACTGACTATCGTGTTGGAATCAAAAAGTTATGTGTAGTTTTTTTATGGTAATTAATTTTGCAAGTAGGGCTTTACTTGACTGATGAAACTTGCTGGCATGCATCGTTCCATAAGCTTTGCTTATGGCGATGCATATCTTGGAGCAATGCGACTTTCGTATAATTTCGTGCTACAACCATTCATTTTCTTGTTTATTGCCATTTCGCTACGCTCCATTGCTTTAGGCATGCTAAAGCCTCTTACCCTGCGGTCGTTTGATCGTTTATCTTTCATCACTTTTCTAACATTTTTATTATCAAGAACTTACAAGACAATCTCACAGATGTCAACTTTTCGTTTTTTTGCCTTCCAATGCTTCACTTTTGCCAGATCTACGCCCCCGCCCTCATTTGATATGTATAAACACTCAAATAAGGGCTGGGCTAAGTTCAGGCATTACTATTCTGCAATTCAGCGGCTCAAGTACTGCCGGAACTCAGCGAGGTACGAGCGTGGATCCGGCAATTACTTAAACT
>CAYTUX010000169.1:0-3497 GCA_964441455.1 uncultured Victivallales bacterium
TTTGGAAAACGGGAGGGACAGCGTCCCCGCTGTCCACCATTTTCAATTCTTTATTCTCACGTTGTTCGAATTGGTCGGCGAGGACACCGACCCTCCCGAGCTGCAGTTTAAGATTATGTTGCCAGCAGAGAACCCAGCCTCTAATAAAATACCGCCGGAGGCATTCCAAAGTTTACCATTTACCTTTTACAATTTACACTTTTTACGTCCTCGGTGTCCACAAAAGTCTAAAACATGGGACACTTGAACTTCCGCTGGATCAAGATATCTGAAATTTCTAACTTTTTTATGGAAAATCATATGATTGCAAAAAAAATCCCATGATATGAAACCATAAATGGGGTCAATTGTTTATTAAAAAATGTAAATTCTTTAAATTAAGTCATTTAAGGGTGCTTAAAGAAAAAAACCGTGTATCTATCCATCATTTAAAAACAAAACTCTTGAAAAGAGCAGTTGTCTTAAGTATACTCCAATAAATTTCAATAGTATTGAATCTACACTCCAAATATCAAAACAAGAAAGAAGAGAATGAAAATATTTGTAATTGGTGACAGCATATCAGTTCACTATGGACCTTATCTAAAACAATATCTTGATGGTCTAATAGAGTACGAAAGAAAAGATGGAACAACCGAAGCTCTTAAAAACCTTGACATACCACAAGGGGCAAATGCTGGTGATTCCTCACAGGTGCTTGAATACTTAAAAGCTAAAGCTGACAAGGCTCCTATTGACGCAGATTATCTTGTTGTAAACTGCGGTCTTCATGATATAAAAACAGATCTCCAAACCAACGAGAAACAGATTCCTGTTGAAAAATATGCTGAAAATCTCAAGCAGATTATTGATGTTGCACAACAATCCGTAAAGTTGATATGGATTCGAACAACACCTGCCGATGAAGCGGTACACAATGCAATACAAACTGATTTCAAGAGATTTAAAGCTGACTGCATTGAGTACAATAAAATTGCAGATAGGATTATGCAAGATGCCGGTGTACCATCAATAGACCTATACACATTCACAAATAACCTGGGAGATGATGTTTATTGTGATCATGTCCATTTCCATAAACACGTCCGAGAAAAACAGGCTGCTTTCATCGCCGGATACCTGAATGCAATGGTTAATGGTGGTAACGCAACGATCCGCACAGAAAGTGTTGAATTGCAAGTGGGGTAACAACGATCTTCGTTGCAAGTGTAACAAAAACATTAAGGAGACAATTATTATGATAGAGCAAAATTTAAGACAACATTTTGGATTCAGATCTTTTATGAAGGGGCAGAAAGAGGTTATTGAGAAAGTTTTGGCAGGTAATTCTGCTGCTGCAATCTTTCCTACCGGTTCGGGCAAGTCACTATGTTACCAATTGCCGGCATTAATGCTGCCAAATCTTACTCTTGTCGTCTCCCCCCTTATCTCTTTGATGAAAGATCAGGTAGACTTTCTGCAATCTCACAATATTGCAGCTGCCAAGCTTGACTCAACTCTGACGTGGGAAGAGTATAAAGATACTGTAAACAAAGCAAAAAGTGGTCAATTAAAAATTCTTATGATTTCTGTCGAAAAATTTAAGAATGAAAGATTTAGAAGTCATCTTGCACAGATGAGAGTTTCGCTTATGGTTATTGATGAAGCACATTGCATATCCGAATGGGGACATAACTTTAGACCTGAATACTTGAAACTTCCAATTTATGCCCAAGAGTTCAAAATTCCACAAGTTCTTCTTCTTACCGCAACAGCAACTGAAGAGGTTATCGATGATATGTGTCAGAAACTCTCTCTTAATCGAGATAATGTCATCAGTACAGGTTTTTACAGACCAAACCTTTTTCTGCAGGTTACTCCGACTGCAGAAGAAAACAAGATTGATAAATTACTTGCCAGAATACAGGAAGATCCATCTGCTTCAACCATTGTTTATGTGACACTTCAGAAAACCGCCGAAGAGGTTGCGAACATATTACTTGAAAACAGTATTATTACATCCCCCTACCATGCAGGGATGAACAATGAAGACAGAGAACAGATTCAAAATGATTTCATGAACAACAAAATAGATTGCATTGTTGCAACTATTGCATTTGGAATGGGTATTGACAAAGAAAATATTCGAAGAATTATACACTTTAATCTTCCAAAATCTATAGAGGGATATAGTCAGGAGATTGGTCGAGCAGGACGAGATGGTGAAAAGTCTTTCTGTGAAGTTTTGGGAAACAAAGATAACATAAATATTTTAGAGAATTTCATCTATGGAGATACTCCATCCAAAGAGAGTATTGCCAGACTTTTAGATATTATTAAAGGTAACGAGTCAAATATACTCGAAATAAAAATACCGCAACTGGCAAAAGAACTTAATATACGTAAACTGCCTCTTAAAACTCTTTTAGTTTATCTGACCATTGAAAAAATAATAATTCCAAAAACTGTCAGGTTTGCTGAATATAGACTCAAAATAAGTGAGAATGAAACAGAGAATTCCATAAGCGGAAGATTTAATGCTGAGAGGGAACAATTTGTTAAGGCAATTTTTTCATACTCAAAGAAAAATAAAATCTGGTATTCTCTGGATATGGACAATATTATCGCAAATCATCAGGGTGCTGACAGACAAAGAATAATCAATGCAATTGAATACTTTAATGAACATGGTTGGGTTGAACTTGAAAGTAAAATTGTAACAGACGTTTTTGAAATTGCTTCATCCAGCTTTAACTCGAAAAAAATATCAGAAAAGATATACAACCTGTTTATCGATAAAGAGACAAATGAAATTGCCAGAATACACAATATGGTTAGCTTCTTCGAGAGTCATTCATGCCTGAGTTATAAACTTGCAGAATACTTCGGTGAACATTTCAGCGGCTCAAATTGTCGTCACTGTTCAGTATGCGATGGAAATATTGCTGAACTGGAAGAGACGTCGCATCTGAAACCACTTCAGGAATATAACCTTGAGAATATAAAAACAGCAGTTAAAGAAAATCTGCAGGATGATTATACCGACCTGAATCTGACAAAATTCCTATGCGGAATACAAACCCCCGTATTCACAAAGTGCAAAACACGGCAACTGCCTGACTTTGGCCTCCTCCAAAAATATCCTTTCAAAGATGTCCGAAATGCCATATCTTAATACATTATACTTGGTAAGTGACTTAGGCCAGCAAAAGAGAATTAGCCACTGATGAACACCGCCGGAGGCATTCCAAAGTTTACCATTTACCTTTTACAATTTACACTTTTTATGTCCTCGATGTCCTTAGGGCGGCATAGCCGCAACCAAAAGAAGTTATCCGCAGAGTCGCAGAGGAAGAGAAGAGGATTAAGGCAAATGACCCTAAAGGCGCAAAAGAAGAAAATAAGTTTTAACCACCCGCTACGCTCGAGAACACAGAGGACACAGAGAAGATGTGAAACTTCCGCGCCGGAGCGACGCGGCTACAGTTTTAGTCTTGCAAATTAACGGCAGATTGCCC
>CAYTUX010000170.1:0-4456 GCA_964441455.1 uncultured Victivallales bacterium
CAGCTATTAACTTTACATTGGAGTTTTATATAGGATTGTTTTTCTGATCTGTTAGTAGCTGGGCCGCCGACCGAAAACAAAAATCAACCAGAAAAACAGTTACAAAGCAATTATAAAAGATTTTAATGTGGTAATAAGCGAAAACTTGTGATATATTAATCTTTAAATTAGAGAATTATTAATTTTACAGGTTACCATATAAACCTTAGATTTATGGTTGATGATGTAAGCATGAGTTTTAATTAATTAAATCAATGAGTTACTTTTTGATTTCCACCTTTTTGGGTGATAAACAGTGAAAATACTTTTTCATGACGATGAGGACATCGTCGCTCACATTCATGAAAAACAATACTGATTTGCAAAACTGGGAGCGAGACTCGAGTTTACGAGAGAGGCTTCAACCATTAAAGATAGACAATAGGGTGAAGCAATGAACGAAGTGAATGGCCTACATTCGTCCTCGTTCTCATAAAGTAGTGTCAACCAGGAAAACAGAGGTATAAAACAAATACAAGGATTTTTAGATGATAGTAGCAATAGATACTCGATGGATATTCAAAGAGCTTTCAGGAATTGGTGTATATACAAAAGAGATAATTAAAAATATAATTGAACTTGATACAGAAAACACCTATATTCTGATTTTCTCTAATTCTGAAATTCAAGCCTGTATTCACAAAGAACTTAACCTAGACAAAGCTGATAATTTTAAGTCCATAATAGTTGACTTCGGAATATTCTCAATCCAGAACCAACTTAAACTCAACAAGATTCTTGTATCAAATGACGTAAATGTATATCATTCCACAAATTATATGATTCCCTTTCTGCCAAGATTTGGAAGAGCATCAAAAATTAAATATGTTGTGACAATTCACGACATCATACCATTACTATTCAGAGATCATGCACCAAAGTCAAAAAAAAGTAAATTGTTTCCAATCTTCAAAGCAATCATGAGCCGCATTGTCAAACAAGCTGATGTAATCTTAACAGTAAGCAATGCATCAAAAAGTGACATTGAAAACTATTTTCACATACCGGAGAATACAAAAGTGCATTCATTATATAACGCATGTTCTGATATGTTTCAACCGATACCATTTGAAAAAAAAGCAAAAATGCAGTTTCTATATGTCGGCAGAGCAGATCCATATAAAGACATTGAAACAATTATAAATGCCATTGGAATAGTTGTGAAAAAAGGATATGAAGATATAAGACTAATTCTTGCCGGATCTCCTGACAGCAGATATAACAACACAAAAGATTTAACAGAAAAACTTGGAATATCTGAAAATATAAGGTGGACAGGTTACATATCAAATGAAGAACTGGTTAAACTATATCAGGAATCAGTTGCCCTACTCCACCCATCGCTGTACGAAGGATTCGGACTTCAGATTATTGAAGCCATGCAATCCGGAACTCCTGTTATCAGTTCCAATGGAGGCTCCCTAAAAGAAATATGTGCAGATGCCGCAATTGTTCTGCCGACAAAATCTCCTGAACTATTTGCTGAAAATATTCAAAAACTTATCGACTCAAAAGAGTTACAGAAACAACTAATTACCAAAGGTATAAACCGGGCAAAAGATTTTTCCTGGAATAAAACAGCAAAAGATATAATTTCGATATATATGAAAGATTAATTATCAATACTGAATGTTTTAGGTTGTGTGTTTTTTTTTTGCAGAAGCCAGCCTTGTCCTCGCTAACACATTTAAAATAAATCTCAATCGTTCATTGCTTTAGAACTGTTTAGTGATAGAAAAGCTATGTTTGATCACGTTTTCCATAAAAAAAATCATTTTATAATTTGTAAAATGTTATTATTATAGCTATAATAAACAAAATCAAAAAAAAATTATTTTTTTAATTAAACAAAAAGGTATAATATGAAAGTAACGAAAGTTGGCATAATAGGTTGTGGTAATATAAGCGGGGCATACTTAACTGCAGCAAAAGCATTTAATAACATAGAAGTTGTGTCATGTGCAGACATAAATATGGAAGCTGCAAAAGCCAAAGCTGACGAATTTGAGATAGAAGCGGTAACAGTTGATGAAATACTTGCTGACAAAGATATTGAGATCATTATAAATCTGACAACACCTCAAGGGCATGCACCTGTAAATATTCAGGCACTCAATGCAGGAAAACATGTTCACTGTGAAAAGCCATTTGCTGTAACTTTGGAAGAAGGACAAGAAGTTCTAAAACTGGCAAAAGAGAAGAATCTTTATGTTGGTTGTGCACCTGACACATTTCTAGGGGGTGGGATACAGACATGCAGAAAGATTATTGATGACAACTGGATTGGCAAGCCCATTTCAGGAACAGCCTCAATGATGTGTCCCGGACATGAGAGCTGGCATCCAAATCCCGGCTTTTATTATCTGAATGGGGGCGGTCCTCTTTTTGATATGGGACCTTACTATATAACAGCTCTGATTAATCTGCTCGGACCGGTAAAAAGAGTTTGTGCATCAACCGGAAAAGGTTTTGAAACTCGTACATGTACTGCAGAATCAACAAACGGCACAATTTTGCCTGTTGAAACAGCCACACATTTGACAGGTATTCTTGATTTTGAATGTGGAGCAATTATTACTGTGATTATGAGTTTTGATGTTCAGAAGCACAATCACAAGCCAATTGAAATTTATGGTACAACAGGCAGCATGATGGTTCCGGATCCAAACTGTTTTGGCGGACCGGTTATGGTGAGCACAAACAGAGAGGATTGGAAAGATATGCCATTGACTCATAAATATACTGAAAACAGCAGGATTTTTGGTGTTTCAGATATGGCTGATGCAATTGAAAAGGGCATAATTAACAGATGTTCAGGAGAACTTGCATACCATGTTCTAGAAGTTATGCATGCATTTCAGAAGTCATCAGACAAGGGATGCCACATAAATCTTGAAAGCACATGCGAACAACCTGCTGCTCTGCCTGCGGAAAAAGTATTTTAAAAATTGTATGGGATAATATGTTACGCCCTGAAAGGGCAATTAATATCAGCCCAGGCAACATCCTGGGTAAAACAAATAACAATCCCTCTTTTCGCCCTGAAAGGGCAACTTAAATTTAAAATAATATTATGAAAAATATTTATGGAATGATTAAGCTGCTCCTACAGGGTGCTGGAATTTGTTTGTTATTATAACCCTAGGCGTTGCCTAGGGCTGATATAAGTTGGGCTTTCAGCCGGTTTATTTGAGGGTGTATTTATTATAACCGCAGGTGTTGTGATATAAGCTGGGCTTTCAGCCCGTTAAACAAAAAGGATAAGACAAAACAGTCTGTATCCCATTTATTTAAAACAAAATAGGGCTGTTAAGAGTGCTAAACTTTTGACAGAACCCAAACAAAACAAAGGAATAATTATGACAAAGAAAGCTTTGGTAACATGGGGTGGCTGGGAAGGTCACGAACCAAAACAATGTTCAATAGTTGCAAAAGAACTATTAGAGGCAGAAGGATACGAAGTCGTGTTCATTAACAATCTTGATTGCTATCTTGATGAAGAGTTAATGGGTAGTCTTGATCTCGTTGTTCCCTGCTGGACAATGAGTCAGATTACAAACGAGCAGCAGAGTGGACTTTTGAACGCAGTGAAAAGCGGTATAGGGATTGCAGGCTGGCACGGCGGTATGGGTGATGCATTCAGAAACAATACAGAATACCAATGGATGGTTGGTGGTCAGTGGGTTGCTCACCCGGGTGGAATTATTGACTATGAAGTAAACATTATATCTGATGATCCGATTGTTGCAGGTCTGAAAGATTTCAAAATGCATTCTGAACAATATTATATGCACACAGATCCGGGTAATGAAGTTTTAGCTACGACAACATTTTCAGGAGTTGAAGGAGATGCCCCTTGGGTTAAGGGAACTGTTATGCCTGTTGTATGGAAACGCATGTGGGGTGAAGGTAAAGTGTTTTATACATCATTAGGACATGTTGCAGCCGACTTTGATGTTCCGGAAGCAAAAGAGATTCTTCGCAGAGGAATGCTCTGGGCGACTAAATAATAGAGTTAAAAACAAGACAAGAATGTGAAAACATCAGAAAAGTCCCGCAATGCGGGACTTTTTTGTTTCCAAGAAGATTAGCCCGTTTAAATTGTTCATTGATGACATGGTGTTCAACAACTAAGCCAAATGAAATTTAAGAATATGAGTTCATATCGTTGCTTTAGACGAGCTAAAGGCTCTTATCCTAAGGTCGTGTCATCTTGAGAAACCATTTTGGTTCTTGCGTAGCAAGAAATCAAAATTGAACTGCAAAAAAATTACAACCGAAAAATTAAGAGCTAAAAAAACAGAATGTCCTTAAGTTTCTGGTTGAGAGGATAAACATGTTTTTAAATCAATGAAATCAGGGAGTTATTTTTTATTTTTCACCCAGCTACTAAAAAGAAAAGAGAAATGCAAATTTA
>CAYTUX010000171.1:0-8368 GCA_964441455.1 uncultured Victivallales bacterium
GAGCTGTTGGCATAACCAATAGATATAAGAATGCACTACACTGCTCCCCTTGCTAAGGGGAGCTGTCGAGCGTAGCGAGACTGAGGGGTGATAAAAAAACATAGGGATAAGACAAAATAGTCTGTATCCCATTGATTTAAAACGAAATAGGGCTGTTAAGAGTACAAAACTTTTGACAGAACCGTTAATTTAAAACAAGGAAAACAATGAAAATAAAAATTAAAAGACTTAGTAACGACGCAATACTTCCATCTTTTGCTCACCCGGGTGATGCCGGAATGGATTTATGCTCAATAGAAGACAAAATTCTCAAACCTTCAGAGAGTGCTCTTATTAAAACAGGATTATCAGTTGAGCTGCCGCCAAACACAGAAGCTCAGGTACGCCCAAGAAGCGGGCTGGCATACAAAAATGCTGTAACTGTGCTTAACTCACCGGGAACAATTGACGAAGGTTATCGAGGTGAAATTGGTGTCATACTTATAAACCACGGCAAAGATGATTTTCACATTCAAAAAGGTATGAGAATCGCTCAGATGGTTATTAAACCCATTCTTGAAGTTACAATAGAAGAAATAACAGAACTATCCGGTACCACCAGGGGTGAAGGCGGCTTTGGTTCAACAGGAACTCATTGATATGTATAAATTTCCTGATCAGTGGAAAAACATAAATGCCGGACTTTGTCATGACTGGCTGACAGGTATGCGTGGCGGTGAAAGAGTACTCGAAGTTCTATGTCAGGGATTTCCGGAATCAACCATATCAACACTTATTGCAAACAGAGAGTCTGTCTCAGAAATCATAAACAGTCACGAAATTTCAACATCATGGATGCAGAAAATTCCTAATGTCGCAGATAACTACAGATATTTATTACCCATCCTGCCGCTTGCAATAAAAACCATTGCAAAACCTGACTGCGACCTTCTGATAACCACAAATCATTGTGTCGCAAAAGCTATTCCTTTACATAAACATACAAAACATATCTGTTACTGTTTTACTCCAATGAGATACGCATGGACATTTTATGAAGAATACTTCGGAACAAATCCGGTCAAAGCAACTTTTGTAAAACCAATGCTTGCCGCATTAAGAAAGTGGGATAAAAAAACAGCTGCAAATGTTACTCAGTTTGTCGCAATAAGCGAGCATATACAAAAAAGAATTAAAAAATTCTACGAATTGGATTCTGAAATTGTTTATCCACATGTGGAAGTTGATAAATGGACTCTTTCACATAAAAAACCATCAGCTGATTTTGATCTCATTGTATCCGCAATTGTCCCATATAAAAAAGTTGATCTTGCTGTCGAAGCATACAATCAGTCAGGTTTCCCTCTGAAAATTGTCGGAACAGGCAGCGGCTTAGAAAAACTGAAATACATTGCAAAACAAAATATAACATTTCTTGAACGGCAAAGCGATGAAGATATTTTAGAACAATATAGAAATTGCCGAATGCTTGTGTTCCCGGGTGAAGAAGATTTCGGAATCGTGCCTCTTGAAGCTCAGGCATGTGGTCGACCTGTTGTGGCTTATGGCAAAGGTGGGGCAACAGAAACAATTGTTAAAAATAAAACAGGAATATTCTTTGAAAAACAAACCGTTGACAGCTTGAATGACGCAGTTGAAAAATGTGCAGATACTCAATGGTACAGCGAAGAAATTCGTGCAAATGCAATTAGATTCGGACCCGATAATTTTATATCAGGTATGGATAGAGTCATTAATAAGGTTATGAAAGATTAATCGCAAAATTAAAATAATACTATGAGAGACTTCAAACCAAAACTTAAATTTACAAATCCGGGCAAACACCAGCTTTATAAAGAATATCTTAGAGTAGATGAGTATGACCCGGATATATACAACAAAAATGAAGACCAAATTGCAGAAGCAATATCAGGTATACTTAAAAAATATGATCTTAATGATCATGCTGTTATGGAAGAACTCTTGGAAAAATGGAATACAATATTTGAAGGTCCTATAGGAAAACATACAGAACCAATTAAACTGCATAATGGAACACTCCATATTGCAGTAGATAATACTGTATGGCTTAATGAACTTAAAAGATATAATAAAAGACAAGCTCTAAAAAAATTGAAAGCGAATACAAAAAACGAAATAAAAGATATTATTTTTGAACTAAAAACATACTGATATTCGTTACTATTATTAAATTATTGTTGCAATACACATAATGTGCGGCATAACCACAACTGAAACAATAAACAGAAAGGACGCAGATGAATAAATTACTACTGATGGGACTGGCTGTAATAGCTATGTCATGTACTAATAATGCGGAAACAACAAAAGTGAAAGCTGAAGAAGAGAGCGTTAAAGAAAAAAATGCGGTCACTAATGGCATCTGGACAACTTATAACAAGGCTGCTTTGGATAAAGCAAAAAAAGAAAATAAACACATTCTGATGGACTTTACAGGCAGTGACTGGTGTGGATGGTGTGTAAAACTTAATAAGGAAGTATTCAGCAAACCTGAATTCATCTCTTACGCAACAAATAACCTCGTATGCATAAAAGTTGACTTTCCAAGCAAAAAGAAAATATCTGCAGAACAGAAAAAAATCAACGACCAGTTGGCAAAAGATTACAGTATCAGAGGATTCCCAACAATATATATCCTGAAACCTGACGGCAAAACAGTTGTTGGCAAAACAGGATACAAAGCAGGTGGTAGTGCAGCATATGTCAAACATCTTCAAGAGATTATAAAAAGTTCTGATAAAAAGACTAAATGATAGTTTCTATACTAAAGCATAAAAATTACGAAAACCTCCAAGCTGCCATTGAAAAAACAGTGGAACCTCTTGGAGGTTTTTCTGCATTTATAGCTCAGGGTCAAAAAGTTTTCATAAAGCCAAATCTTTTGTCAAATCATCCTCCGGAAGATGCAATTACAACGCACCCGGAAATTGCACGTGCTGTCATAAGAATTGTAAGAAAGATGGGGGCTGTACCTGTAATTGGCGATAGCCCGGCAAGTGCAATGAACCTTGAAAGTGTCATCACTCAAACAGGTTTTAAAAAAATGTGTGATGAAGAGAAAATTGGCTTCACAAATTTAGAAAAAAGCGGAGCAGAAAAGAGGACTGTTAACGGCTACTCTTTTTCAGTTGCAAAACCGATCATAGATGCAGATGTAATCATTAACCTGCCAAAAGTTAAAACTCATACATTAACAACACTCACTGCTGCTACTAAAAATCTTTACGGGGTGATTCCCGGATATCAAAAGACTATCCTTCATAAAAAACACTCAAATGTAGGTGACTTCGGAAAATTACTTATGGCTATTAAAGAGGCTGTACCTGTAAATCTTTCAATCGCAGATGGAATACTCGCCCTTGAAGGCGATGGTCCAGGCTCAGCAGGTATTCCTAAAAAATCAGATTTTATCGCCGCATCAACTTCAATATATGCACTCGATTTCATCATAGCACAAATAATTGGTGTCAATTATAAAACCGTTCCATACCTTAAAGAGTTTGAAAAACAACATAAAAATTTTATCAGAAATATAAAGATTGAAGGAACTCCAATTGAGGATATAAAAACTCAATTTAAAATACCAAACACAACAAAAGCAAAACTTATACTACCAATACTGAAACCAATTATTCCAATTGTCGGAAAATGGATATGGATCAGACCAAGTTTCGATGAAAAATGTATCTCATGCGGACTTTGTGCAAAAGCTTGTCCTGAAAATGCAATTAAGGTTAAAAAAGGAACTCTTCCGATACTGAACGGTAAAGCATGCATAGGTTGCTGCTGTTGTCATGAAGTATGCCCGAAAAATGCAATTACAATGACTCAATCCCCCCTACTCAATCTATTCAAAAAAGGACCTCTGTAAACAATTATCAATTATTGATGCCGGGAAAAAACGCAGCAATCTTCTTTTCAAGTGGTTATAACCAGATTAGAGGTGGTCACCTCGCATGTAAAATGAAATGCCTCCAATGCTGTCAGTTAATTAAAAAATTACTCACTATGTCTGTTGCAGGTGCTCCTCCCCTGTTTAGGGGAGGTGGCCGAACTTGCGAGGACGGAGGGGTATCCTTTCCATATGGTCATATAAGTCCATTCCGTCCGTCTTCTTTAACACAATTACTCCTCGCATATAAAAAAAAAGATAGAGAATAAACTCTATCTTTTCTTCACATCTATTCTAAGTCTCTTTTACAGAGATTCAACAGCTGCATCATAATCAGGTTCTTGTGTGATTTCAGGTACCTGTTCAGTATAAACAACAGTTCCATCTTCTCCCACAACAACTACTGCCCTTGACAATAATCCGGACAAGGGTGAATCAATAATTTCAACACCGTAATCTTTCCCGAAAGTTGACCTGAATGTTGAAAGAGTTATAACATTCTCAATACCTTCTGCACCACAGAATCTCTTTTGAGCAAAAGGCAAATCCGCCGAAATACAGAGAACAATAACACCTGTCTCTGAAGCAATCTTATTAAAATTCCTTACAGAAGCTGCACATACATCGGTGTCAAGACTTGGAAAAATGTTCAGCACAACCTTTTTACCACTGTAATCACTTAGTGACACTTCGGATAAATCTTCAGCAACAAGTTTGAAGTCTTCAGCTTTTGAACCAATTTCCGGCAGTGTACCACATGTTTCAATTTCATTTCCCTTTAGTGTTATTTTAGCCATTTTGTATTTCTCCATTTTATGATTTTAATATACAGATTGAACGTATTAAAACTGAAATTATTTTTCTGTTTCTTTTTTTGCAGGCCGTTTATAATCTGTTTCATAAAAACCGCTGCCTTTAAATATCACTCCGGAACCGCGTCCAATAAGTTTTCGGACCTCTTTCCCGCACTTTGGGCAAATTTTGACAGGCTCATCATTCATACTTTGAAATTTCTCAAAGTTATACTTGCAGCTTTTACATTCATACTCATAAGTAGGCATAATTATTTGTCTCCAAAAAAAGTTTTATAAAGTGATTTAACAGCTTTAACTCTATCTTCTGATTTAACTCCATACATAATGCTTATTTCAGAAGCACCCTGATTAATCATTTCAACATTAATATCTGCATCAGCAAAGGCTTTTGCTGAAATCGCAGCAAGACCAACGGTAAAACGCATACCTTCACCAACAATCATAATAACTGAAAGCCCTTTCTCAAGATAAATATCATCAACATCCAGCTCATTCTTAATCCTGTCCATTACCTTTGAAGCAAGACTATCATCCAGAAAAAATTCGTCCAATATAATTGACATATTATCAATACCTGATGGCACATGCTCAAACGAGACACCCTCTTCTTCTAAAATCTGCAAGACTTTTCGACCAAAACCAATTTCTCTATTCATTAAATATTTGCTTAAGAAAATAGTACAGAAACCATCTGAACTTGCAATTGCTGCAACTTGACCATGTTCTGCCTCCCTATTAGGAACTATTCTCGTTCCTCTGGCACTTGGACAATTGGTGTTTTTAATATGAATTGGAATTGAAGCTTTCACCGCTGGAATAATTGCTTCATCATGAAGAACATTAAAACCGGTATATGAAAGTTCTCTCATTTCTCTATAGGTCATCTCATAAATTGGAACTGCTTCAGGAACTATGCGCGGATCAACAACCACTACAGAATCAACATCTGTAAAGTTTTCATACTCTTCTGCTTTTACAGCTGCTGAAAGAATAGCCCCCGTAATATCTGAACCACCTCGAGGAAATGTTGCAACTTCTCCTGCCTTTGTATATCCAAAAAAACCTGGAAAAACAATAATCTCTTCAATATCGGCTAGCTTAGATAACTCTTTATATGACTCATTAAGAAGTTGTGCATTCCCAAATTCATCACTCAAAATCATGCCGGCGTCTTTTGGATTAAGATACTTTGCGTTAAGCCCTTCAGCTCTCATGCCGGCAGCAATAACTTTGGCATTGCTGTCTTCTCCGGCCGCCATAATTGAGTCCATAAATCTACCCTTATGTGACTTGTCGGCAAGCAGTCTTGATGTCAGATCTTCAGCAATAGCTTCAGAAACTTTTTCAACAATCCCCAGTCCTGCTTCAACTTCAACAAATCTATCAATAATTGTCTTCAGAATATCTTCATAAGGGTCGTTTCTTAATGCAGACTCTGCACACTCAATCAGCAGGTCTGTAACTTTTATATCATCATCAAACCTCTTGCCGGGTGCAGAAACTACGACAATCTTACGTGATTCGTCGCTCTTTACAATATTTATAATTTTTTTTATCTGCCCTGAATCTGCCAGAGAAGAACCACCAAATTTACATACTTTCATTAATCTAGTCTTCAATCTTTATTTTAATAATTTCACCATTAACGCAACTTGACTTTTCAAATAACTCAAATGCTTTTTCAAAGTTCTTTTCTTTTGATGTATCAGTAATAACCACAACCGGAACGTAGTTGGTCTCATCAACCTCCTGCTGTAATACTGATGCGATACTGATATTATTATCACTTAGAATACTAGTGATAGTAGCCAAAGTTCCCGGAACATCATCCAAAGCCAACCTGATATAATACCTGACTTCAATTTCAGACTGTTCTTTTAGCGTAACTGGCTTTGAAGAAACTGTAACTGCCGGAGAAATCCTGGGAGTTCCCGCAATCAAATTACGGGCAATATCAACCAGATCTCCAATAACAGTACTTGCTGTCGGCAATTTACCCGCTCCCCTACCATAAAACAGTGTATCTCCAACCAAATCTCCTCTCACCATTACAGCATTGTAAACATCATTTACCGCTGCAAGAAGATGATCTTGAGAAACCAAGGCAGGATGAACTTGAACCTCAATATCTGTATCATCAAGATTCTTGATTACAGCAAGCAACTTAATCTTATATCCAAGTGATTCTGCATGCATAATATCTTTCTGCGAAAAATTCCTGATTCCGGAAACCTTGACATCTTCCCACGGCATAATAAAACCATATGCAAGTGATGCAAGAATTACAGCCTTATGTGCTGTATCATATCCATCAATATCTAAAGTAGGATCAGCTTCAGCATATCCCTTTTCCATTGCCTCCTTAAGAACAACATCAAAAGGTAATTCCTCTGATTCCATTTTAGTCAGGATATAATTACAAGTACCATTCAAAATACCATAAATACTTTCAATTCGGTTTCCGGAAAATCCTTCTCGTAGACCCCTGATAATTGGAATTCCCCCACCGACACTTGCACCAAAATAGATGTCTGTATGCTTTTCGGCTGCCTTAGCAAAAATTTCTTTTCCCTCTTCCGCTAACAAAGCCTTGTTAGCTGTTACAACAGGTTTGCCTAGTTCTAAAGCTTCCAAAACAAATTTCTTGGCAACATTTATTCCTCCTACAAGTTCAACAACAATTTCAACTTCAGGATTAGAAATTAAAGATGATGCATCTGTAGTCAAGATACCAGGATCTACCTTAATTCCGCGATCTGTCGTAATATCCAAATCAGCAATGCCTTTAATAAATAGTTTTGCACCAAGCCTGTCTGTAATTAAATCAACATTTTTCTGCAATCCTTCAACCACACCAGCACCAATTGTACCAAATCCCAATAATCCAATTCCAATCTCTCTCATCTTAAAACCCTTCTGTATCTAAATTCTGCAAAATTTCAAATTAATATTATACAAAATATAAATAAATATTTCAACCCCAAAATATATAAATACAGAAATCTCCCTTGTTTTTCTGGTTGAATGCCCTTTTTGGCGGAGTCACGGATCCCGACCCTACAGTTACGGATGCTTTAACCAGAGCTAAACAGTTGATTGCAAATTGTTTCTGTAGAGCCGGGGTGCTTCACCCCGCCTTTAAAATATAATTTTTAACTTTATCACCCAAAAAAATGATAAAACAATAATTCAAACCTTAATTTAATTGAACGAAATACATGTTTGTTGCCTCAACCAGAAATTTAAGGAACTATATTTCATGTTTTTGCAATTGAGACGACTTTATGAGAACGAGGACCAAGCTACAAAGTATAAAAAACAGTTAATAAACTTCAGATATCTTGATCCAGCGGAAGTTCAAGTGTCCCATGTTTTAGACTTTTGTGGACAGCGGGGACATAAAAAGTGTAAATTGTAAAAGGTAAATGGTAAACTTTGGAATGACTCCGGCGGTGTTTTATTGAGGCTGGGTTCCCTGCTGGCAACATAATCTTAAACTGCAGCTCGGGAGGGTTGGCGTCCTCGCCGACCATTAATACAAACAATGCATGAATGTGACTTTCTTTATATAGTTTTTTAACTCAAAACTATATAACAGGGGTCACTTTCATTTTCCGCACCTTTTTTTGTTAAAATTGCA
>CAYTUX010000172.1:0-4260 GCA_964441455.1 uncultured Victivallales bacterium
CAAGCGGGAAAATCTAGTCAGGTATTTAATTTTTAAATTAACATTGAATTTAATATTAATAATTAAAAAAAATGATTTTGCCATCAATGATTTTGCCATCAATGATTTTGCCATTTAAATGATTCTGTCATGAAAAGTTGACAGGTGTAAGATTGATTTGTAAGTTATTTGCAGTTATATAGTTATAAATGTTCAGAAAAATAATCGATCATAAAAAACAAGGAAATGAATGGTTGTAGTACGAAGAAAAAAAAGAGAAGAGGTTAGCCACTGATGAACACCGATAGCCACGGATTGTTTTTGAAAGCATTCCAACGAATTGCTTAAAAAAACGGGAACAGTTGACAGTTGTTTTTTTGTAGATTTAGAGAAAATAAATCTTGTATTTTTTGTACGTACGTGATATTGTTTTTTCTTCGTACGTTAAAGAAAGGTTAATATTATGAGCATATCAGTATCGTCGTTCAGAAGTAATATTTATAAAATGTTAGATGAAGTAGTCAAAACAGGCAAGCCGCTTGAGCTTAATAGAAAAGGCTCAAGGTTGGCAATTGTTCCATTAGAAAAAAAGAAAAAAATTGATAATTTGGTTAAGCACGATGTTGTTGTTGGAGATCCTCAAGAACTTGTAGATTTGGATTGTACGGAAGGTTGGAATAGTGATCTACTTTGATACACATGTTGTTGTCTGGTTGTATTCTGGTGATATAAAACTACTATCATCTAAAGCTATTGAACTTATTGAAAATAATGATTTATTATACATAAGCCCAATTGTTTACTTGGAATTAAAATTTTTGTATGAAATTGGACGTATTAAAGTTTCTCCAGCTGAAATTTTAGAAAGCCTATCTGCATCGATTGGACTCTCTGTTTGTGACAAATCATTTCTGCAAATTATAAGTGAAAGTATTTCATTGGAGTGGACAAGAGATCCTTTTGACAGGATAATAGTTGCAAATGCTATTGTTAATGATGCAGTATTATTAACTAAGGATTCTCGAATTCAAGCTAATTATTCCAAAGCCTGTTGGTAAAGGGTGAAAAAAGTTAGAAGGGTGAAACGGATCATCCTTCATGGTAATTAAGGCGTGACAATAAAGTTAAAGAGAAATAATTGATATGATGAAATCAGAAACAGCTTGTATAAACTGCGTGTTTAAACAAGCTTTTAATACAGCAAAATATGCTACCGATAATTTAGAAGAACGACTGGAAATTATTGAACGACTTATCAGAATCGCCGGTGAGTTCGATCTGAATGATGCTCCGACAATACTTTCAAAAAATGCATATCGAATATGTGAAGAAGTTACCGGGAATAAAGATCCATATGCTTCTGAAAAAAGGATGACAAATGAAACTGCAATGAAAGAGCTGCCGTTTATTGAAAAGTGCATTGAAGAAGCAGATGATTCTTTGTCGGCTGCTCTGCACGCAGCCGCTGCCGGCAATGTGATTGACTGTGGTATTGATCAAAAATATGACCTTGAAAAGGATATAAAGAAATTTCTCAAAATTCCATTTACAAGAAATCATATTGAACAGTTTAAAAAAGATATGAAAACAGCTGAAAAAATTCTGATATTAGGAGATAATGCAGGAGAGATCGTCTTTGATACTCTGCTTGTAAAAGAGTTAAAGAAATATGTTAAGGAGATTGTTTATTGTGTGAAATCCGGTCCGATAATAAATGATGCAACAATGGAAGATGCTGTCAGTGTGGGAATGGTGAATTGTGCCGACAGCATAATTGAAACAGGTAGCGATGATATCGGGGTGAATTGGAATAACTGCTCGAAGATTTTTAAAGATGAATTCTTTTCTTCTGATATTGTCATAAGCAAAGGGCAGGGAAACTTTGAATCTTGCTGTGATGTCGAACATAATATTTATTTTCTTCTTAAAGCTAAATGTGATATCATTGCTGAAAATACAAAAGTAGCTCTTGGTGACCTTATGTTTGTCAGGCTGACTACGCCAGCGTGATAAGTGATATGTGAAAAATAATTAGGGGTGATGCGGCTTCAGCCTTCGCTGTTCCGGACTACGGTGTGACAAGACAGAAGACTGGCACTGCTAAACAAGAAACGAATTTGCGTTTCCAGACAACGCAGTCGCCACATCCGTCCCATTGGTCACATCCGTCCCATCTGGAAAATGGGAGATATGTGACTTATGGGAGCAATGTGCTGAATAAGTAAGCTAAAAAGAACAACGCCCAACGACAAACAAGCAACGTATCACTTATTACTTATTAATAAAGAAAGATTTAAGATATGACTAAGAAAAATCATAAAATATATATGGAAAAAGCTCTGCGTCAGGCAATGGTTGCCTTTGACGCGGGAGAAATCCCCGTTGGTTGTGTAATTGTCCGATATCCTAAAGATCCGGATGCTCTGCCGATGGTAATTGGTCAGGCATATAATCAAGTGGAACTGCTGAAAGATCCAACAGCTCATGCAGAAATAATTGCCATTACACAAGCAGCAAACTCGGTAGGGGACTGGCGTCTGACGGATACAGTAATGTATGTTACCAAAGAACCATGCTCTATGTGTGCAGGTGCAATTGTGCTTGCTCGAATCAATACCGTTGTTTGGGGACTCTCTGATCCAAAACGCGGTGGCGAAACAGTCTTTAACATTTTGAATAATGATAATTTGAATCATAAACCCAAAATTATCACTGGAGTTTGCGAAGAGGGCTGTAAAGCAATTATTCAGGAATTCTTTGCAATACGAAGAGAAGAGAACAGAGAAAAGTGAAAGAGAACATTAAAGTATTCTTAGATTATATATCTTTTGAACTAGGACTCTCAACTAATACACTTGAAGCTTATGAAATGGATTTAATCTCTTTTGCAGACTTCCTGGAATCTATCTCAATAAAAACTCTCAATGATGTATCAAGAGATGACGTTCTTCAATACCTTCTCGCTGAACGTGAAAGAGGGATGAAGGACACAACTATATCCAGGCGACTTGTCTCAATTCGGCTGTTCTTCAGCTATCTTGCAAAGAACAAAATAATTTCAAACAACATTACAGATATCATGGACTTTCCCAAAATTACACATGTCTTGCCTGATTTTCTGACTCTCGAAGAAGTGGACGACTTAATTAATGCGGCTTCCGGTGAGGATATCTATTCCCTGCGGGATAAAGCAATCTTTGAAATCATCTACTCTACAGGACTAAGAGTTTCTGAACTTACTAACCTCAAAACAGAAAATATACTTTCTGAAGAACTATGCATTAGATGTATCGGAAAAGGGGGAAAGGAGAGAATTATTCCATACGGAGAAAAAGCTCGTGCTGTTTTGCAGGTATATATGGAAAAAGCTCGTCCAAAACTTCAGAGCGAATCAAGTAAATCATTTATCTTTTTAACCAGAACCGGTGGATATATGTCCAGACAGAGAATTTGGCAGATTATCAAAAAATATGCAATACAAGCAGGTATATATAAAAATATTTCTCCTCATACCTTAAGACACTCATTTGCAAGTCATCTGCTTTCAAAGGGAGGAGACCTGAGGGTTATTCAGGAGATGCTGGGGCACGCAGATATTGCAACAACTCAAATATACACGCACGTAGATACCAATAAATTCAAAAGTGCACACTCAGCATTCCACATCCGTGGCTAAACATGCTGGATAAAAAAGGAAAGATTTTTGGTCCAATTTTTTGGTGACAAACATGACAATTTATTTTCCACTACAAACAGTTGATTTTACAGTAGGGATTCTGTTTAATGTGAGATGACGTATGTTTTTGTGTTAAAAAGTTATTGTCAGAATTAAAGAATAATCATTGTAGCCTTATATGCACAACGGCAGAGTCACGCTTCGGCGACTTCCGTCTATAACGTGAACTCTGATGTTGGAAATCCTGCTTTCATTTTTTTCCTTGCGGACGTGCGGGTTCTGTCAAAAGCTGCAGGCCAGCTATTAACTACCATTAGGCTTATGCTTTAAATTTTACATTATATTTCATTATTATTAGCGGGGTGCATCTAATTGGTTTTCAATCAATGCAATACAGACAGTTTTTGTCTGATTCGTTTTGTTTAACGGGCTGACTCGAGCCTGCGAGAGAGACTTTAGCCACTCATAATAACCTTTAATAGGCTGAAGCAATGACCCAGCTATTGACTTAGCCCAACTTCCGCGGGCTAAAAAATAAAGCTTTTATATTCAGGTACTTACAAAGGTACAGGCACTACACTTTCGCGCATTGGTGTTATTTTTGT
>CAYTUX010000173.1:0-9592 GCA_964441455.1 uncultured Victivallales bacterium
GCTACCAAAAAAGCAATTAACTCTGCAATTATCATCAAAACACTTTATGTTTGGTAGCTGGATCGGCGTCCGCTGAAACTAATTTTTTAATTTATCACCTAAAAGGTGATAAAATAAAAATATATTCCTTAATTCTATTGGATAAAATGCACTTTTAGTCAACCAACCAGAAATCTAAGGATGTATCACCTGTTTTTCTGGTTAAATGCCCTTTTCGGTCGGCGGGGACGCCAACCCTCCCGGATTCCAATCTAACTTTAGAATGCAGCTCGGGAGGGTCGGTGTCCCCGCCGACCAATTCGAACAACGTGAGAATAAAGAATTGGAAATGGTGGACAGCGGACGCCGAGAAAGGAGGGGTATTTCTCCCTGATTCCAATCTAATGTTAGAATGCAGCTCGGGAGGGGCATCGTCCCCGATGACCGAAACTGCAATTAACCGGGAAAAACATGGTTTTATCTGTTCTGTTTTGTTTTTTGATTTGCAATTGACCTTATAATTGTTATATAGTTCTGTCGGTTTAATTTAAATAAGGCTTCCTGTTTAATGTGAGATTGGGTAAGATCTTGCTTTAAAGCATTTTCACCTTTAGTAGGCTAAAGGTAACATGCTGCAAAGTGAGATATTGCTTAATATCGCATTATAAATTCATGAATGACATAAAATTTATATTAAAGTCCGGCTGTAGGTTTTTTGCATAAATATGCTGACCTAGCTTGCTGGTTCAGATTTTCGGAATTGCGTTTTAGAATTTAATATATTGTTGATATTTGTCAATAAGTGAGTTATGAATCAAACAGGAATACCTAAATGAATGAGAGAATAAAATGAGCGGAATAACAACTCCGAAAGGATTTCATGCTACAGGAATTAATGCAGGCATCAAAAATGACACTTTAGATATGGCTCTGATTTATTCAGATGTTGATGCAGAAATTGCTGCCGTATTTACTACAAACAAAATTAAAGGGGCTCCGGTAAAATTTTGTATTAACCAGCTTAAAAATGGAAATAAGGCAAGAGCAATAATTATAAACAGCAAAAATGCGAATGCTTGTAATGGCGTTCAGGGAACAAAAGATGCAGAAGCTATGGCTGCTGATACAGCAAGTGCTTTGGGAATTGAAAACAATTCTGTTTACGTCTGTTCAACAGGGGTGATAGGTGTACCTTTGCCAATGAATAAAGTTTCTGAAGGTATTAAAAAAATATGTGCTGAAATAGTATGTGTTGAAGATGCCGGGGTGATGGCTGCAAGAGCAATTATGACAACCGATACTCTACCAAAAGAGTTTTCCAAACAAATTATTATTGATGGAAAAGTTGTTAAAATTGGTGCAATGGCAAAGGGCGTTGGAATGATTGAGCCTAATATGGCAACTATGCTTGCATATATTACAACTGATGCCAAGGTATCAAAAAAAGCACTTGATGCCTGTATTAAAGATGTGACCTCGAAAACATTTAACAGGATTACTGTCGATGGAGATCAGAGCTGTAATGATTCATTCTTTATTATGGCGAATGGACTTGCCGGTAATAATTTGTTAACCGACAATCATAAAGAGTGGAACGTTTTTAGGGATGCAATTTTTGAAACAGCACTTTACCTCGCAAAAGAGCTTGTTAGAGACGGCGAAGGCGTTACTAAGTTTGTCGAAGTTGTTGTTAATGGTGCAGAGAACGATGATGATGCAAAACTGGTTGCAAGAGCAATTGGCAATTCTCTGCTTGTGAAAACATCATGGTTTGGCAATGATCCAAATTGGGGAAGAATCATTGATGCAGCCGGGTATTCCGGTGCAGAGCTGTTTGAGGAAAAAGTTGATATTTTTTATGATTCAACACAGTGCGTGAAAGCCGGTATGGTTGTTAAAGGAAAACTTGAAGAGCTTGAGAAGATAATGAGACAAAATGAATTTGTTATTACTGTTGATTTAAATATTGGAGAAGGTCGTTATAACCTTTATACATGCGACTGTTCATATGAGTATGTGAAAATTAATGCGGAATATACCACGTAATAATTGTTAATTTTAATTGAGAATGCAAAAATGTTGCAGGGGTGGCATATGTGTCGACCGTACTAAAACAAAAAAGGATTGAAAATGAATAAATATATACAAAAAGCTGCGGTATTGATTGAAGCTCTACCGTATATACAAAAATTTAGAGATGCAGTTGTAGTTGTTAAGTTTGGCGGCAGTGCAATGGAAGATGCAAACCATAAACAAGGAATTCTTCAGGATGTAACGTTCATGGAATGCGTTGGCATGAAATCTGTTATTGTGCACGGAGGCGGCAAGGCTATTTCAAGAGGCATGAAGGATAAGGGGGTTAAGTCACATTTTATGGATGGACTGAGGGTTACAGATGACGAGGCTATTCATCTGGTGCATGATGTCTTAACAAATGAAGTAAATCAGGATATTATTGATCTTCTTAAAGAATTTGGTGCAGAAGCTGTTCAGATTAAGGGTGAGGATATTATTGTTGCAGAAAAAATGGTTGCTGAAGATAAAGATGGCAATATTATTGATTGGGGTTTTGTAGGAAATCCTGTTAGCGTAAACCCGGAACCAATCTTTGAAGCTCTAAGACAACGACAGATACCGGTGATTACTCCGCTAGGGAAGGATGCAGACGGCAATTTGTATAACATTAATGCAGATGTTGCAGCAGCCGCAATCGCAGCTGCTATGAAATCAAGAAAGCTTGTTTTTTTGTCTGATGTTCCAGGTCTTATGGTCGATATAGAAGATAAACATTCGCTAATATCAACTCTTCATGTGAATGACGTTGAAAAACTAATTTCAAGAAACATCATAAGCGGAGGAATGTTACCGAAAATTAATAGTGGTATACAAGCTTTAAAAAGCGGGGTGCACAAAATACATATGGTAGATGGAAGAATGCAGCACTCCCTGTTATTAGAATTATTTACAACACAAGGTGTTGGAACGGAGATTATAGAAGATGGAAACAATTGAAAATTTATATAGTAATTATGTTATGCCAACATATGCACCTGAAATTGCCTTGATAAAAGGCGATGGTTCTTATGTCTGGGATAAAGATGGAAAGAAGTACTTGGACTTTACAAGTGGTATTGCTGTAACAAATATCGGGCATTCACACCCGGCATATATTGAAGCCATAGAAAAACAGCTGCATGAACTTGTTCATATGTCAAACCTTTTCTATACAGAACCTCAGGCTCTGCTGGCAAAAGAAATTTCTGAAATTTCAATGGGTGGAAAATGTTTTTTTGCAAACTCAGGTGCTGAAGCAAATGAGGGCATGATTAAGCTTGCAAGATTGTGGGGACATGATGACGGTAAGTATGAAATTATCACTATGAAAAACTCTTTTCATGGAAGAACTCTTGCAACTGCTTCAGCAACAGGTCAGGATAAAATTCAAAAAGGATTTGAACCTATGCCTGCCGGGTTTGTCTATGCGGAATTTAACAATCTGGAATCTGTAAAGGCTCTGATTAATGAAAAAACAGTTGCTGTAATGTTTGAAGCAATTCAAGGCGAGGGTGGTGTGGTGCCCGCAACTCCTGAATTTGTTGAGGGCGTCAGAAAAATTTGCAATGACAGCAACCTGCTTATGCTGTGCGACGAAGTTCAATGTGGGATTGGCCGAACAGGTAAATGGTTCGGATATCAGCATTACGGTGTTGAACCTGATGTTATATCATTTGCAAAGGCTTTAGGTAATGGTTATCCAATCGGTGGAATTGCCGCTTCACCAAAGTATTCAGATGTCTTTCAACCGGGCAAACATGCTACTACATTTGGAGGAACTCCTCTTGCATCTGCAGCTGCTCTTGCGGTGTTGAAAGTTTGTAAGAACGAAAAACTCCTTGAAAAAGCTGTTGAATCCGGCAAATATTTTACTGATGGGTTGTTGAAAATCATTGAAGGCAACGATGAGTATACAGGTGTCAGGGGTAAAGGGCTATTGTTAGGTCTTGTAGCTAAAAATGAAGTTAAACCTCTATTCCGAAAACTTACTGAAGCCGGCCTGCTGACCGTACCGGCAGGACTAAAAGTTCTAAGATTTATTCCGCCTCTAAATGTATCAAAAAAAGATATGGATAAGGCATTAAAAATCGTCAATATCGCCATTAACGGTTAATGACAAATTGTTCGCTGATGGAATAATTTCACAAACAATCTTTTTCTATGTACTAAAACCCTTCAACTTCTTGTTTATTGCCATTTCCCCAGCTACTGAATGAAAATATTTTTCTAAATCAATAGCTGGGTCATTGCTTTAGTCAAGCTAAAGCCTCACTCCCGCTGGTCGTGTGTGGTTAATCCTCTTCTTTTATTTTTTTCTCTGCGTCCTCTGCGACTCTGCACGAAAATACTTTCTTCAATCTCTTAAATGATTCTGTCATAAATTCTTACTCTTTCCTAGCCGAAGGCTTTCCTAACTATTCCTTTTCTTATCTCTTTCTTATTAATCATTCTGCTGAAAATCATTCTGCAAACAATCCTTTTGGTTGCCTGCCTGTGCGTGTATTCACGCAGACAAGCGGCTATACCGCCCTAAGTCCTTTGTGCCTTCGTGCAAGACATTTCTTCTTTCTTCATTTCATTACGAAATGCTCTGCCGGCAGCAGGTACAAGCTTTGCTTGTTTATTAAACCCAGGACGACATTTCCGTTGGTCATGTGCCCTGGCCTATTATATTCTGGGCTGTCAGCCCGTTCAATTGCAAAGCACTCGTGGCGTAGCCTAAGAGAGACTTCAGCCCTAAAAAATAAATTAATAGGCTGGAGCTATGTGCGAATTTTTTTTGCCGCCCTGTTTAACTTTTAAATATTTACAATTTTTAATAAAAGTATTATAGTATATTCATGATATTTTTAATCTATAATGAAAGAGAAAAATGACACCAAAAGAAATCATACTTGCAAACCTTAATCATACTGAAACACCTCGCCCCGGTATGACTTTTGATAAAGGCAGAATAAATGACTTTCACATAGCATGGATTGGATACCCGGAAAATTATAAACAAAAAAGATGGACTGAAGGAAATCGAGAGTTTTATGATGATATTTATGGAAATATATGGGTTAGAATGATAAACGGCAGTCAAAAAGGAGAAATACACACTCCTGTATTACAAGATTGGAACCAACTTGATTCACTTCATATGCCTAAATTTGATCCAAAAAAAATCTCTGAAAACTTAAAAACATTTTATGCAAAAAATAAAGAAAATAAATTGAATGCCGTAAGTATTGGCGGATGGATTTTTGACAATGCTCGCTACATAAGAGATATGGAAGTATACTTTATGGATATGGTTATGTATCCCGATGAACTAAAATCTCTACACTCAAAAATTGTTGATGTTTACAAACAGAAAATTATCGGTGCAGGAATGGCAAACTCAGATGCAATATGCATCGGTGAAGATATGGGAACTCAAACAGGACTGCTGTTCAGCCCGGATATGTTCAGAGAATTTTTTAAGCAAGATTATAGTGACCTTGTTGGAATTGCTCATGATTACGGAATGAAAGTGCTGATGCACTCATGCGGTAAAAATTGGGAAATTATTGATGATTTAATTGATGTCGGAATTGATTGCTTCCAATTTGATCAACCTGCAGTATATGATATGCATGCGCTGGCTTCAAAATTCCGAAAACATAAAGTTGCCCTATGGAGTCCGGTTGACATTCAAAAAGTTCTTCCAACCGGCAATGAGGACTTTATTCGTGCCGAAACCAAAAAGATGTGTGAGATTTTTGAGGGTTGTCTCATAACTAAAAATTATGGGGATTTACCTGGTATTGGTGTTGCAAAAGAGTGGGATGACTGGGCATATGATGAAATTTGTAAATTTGCAGGAGTATAAATAAAAAAAATCTATTACTCACTGAAGACAATTGCTTCGAAAACTTGGAAGGAACAATTTTCTTTCCATGCATCGCCAGATAATCCCGCCTTCATTGCCAGATGTGTCAGGGTTTCCTCAATCCCCCACCCTTGCTCGGTAGCAACTTGCGGAAGAAAAACTGCACTTCTGCCATCCTTCTCAAGAGTCATTCCATGCTTGCCAATAATAATATCTTTCCACGAGTCAACCGGTTCAGGCATCGTTAAAGCAGAAATTTCTATCTCTGTTTTAACAAACTCTTCCGCCGTCAAAGGTCGGAAACGATAATCATTGAAGGCTGAGTCTACAGCCCTTTCCTGAACAACCTTGTATAACTCTCTAATTGGAACAATTTCTCCTATACATCCCCTAAGCTGACCATGCAGGTGCAAAGTTACAAAACCTCCCATTATCTGCGACATTCCTGGAGTTATCTCAACACCAAGAGTCTTAACATCTTTTGCCGGATAACCATTCTCAAAATAATATTTAATTGATTCTCTTGCAAGTTTCAACAACGCTTTTTTATCATTATCAGTAATCATTTGTTTCTCCTTATTGTTAGATGCCGAGTTTCACTTTCATGCTCAGCGTTCCAAAGAGATCATTCCGACCTGATGAGCTTCCCCAAAATTTATACCCTTTAACGTTTACAGTTTTTTATCTCTATCTCCCCGAAAATGCAGCAGATAGATAACTGACGCAGTGAGACCAGTCTCCGCTTATGTGTCCCGATGTCTGATATTTAAGTAGTTCAACATTCGTGTTGTCCGGCAACATAGCCAGCAGAATAGCAATCGGGTATCGCCCGCAAATTGTTACCCCGGTATTCTCTATATAATCAAGAAATCCATCTATATCTATATCCTCTATATAACGAAATGCTCCCATATCAAGTGCTTTTAAGTTGTTTTCAATATCATTATTAAAAGGGACATAACCAAAAGCTTTTCCATAATGTGTGAAATCAGAACTGACAACAATCAATGTTTCGTTATCTATATTATCTGAAAGCATTTTAGCAACCTTTTTAATGGTCTCTTTTTCAAGCTGCCCCACAACAATGGGCACAAGTTTAAAGTCATCAAGCACATATTGCAGCAAAGGTATTTCAATCTGCACACTATGTTCATACTGATGAACCTGTTCCAGTGATAGAACTTCTGGTTCTTTTCTCAACTTTTGTATCAATTCTGTATCCAGAGCCTGTCTGCCCAAAGGAGTTTCAATATAATCAACATCAGGAATACTCACTGCATCAATCATGTGAACTCTGTGAGTCGGACCTAAAACAATAACTCTTTTATATTTTTTACCCGCTATTTGGTTTATCCCATATGCTGCAACCTGCCCTGAATAACTGTAACCTGCGTGCGGCAATAGAATAGCCATAACATTATCCAATTGACTCTGCTCCACTTTTGAAATGTAGTCTGACAACTCTTCAGATAACTCCACAACATCATCGCAGTACCATTGCCCCGCCAAATTAGATTTTAAATTTTTCATTTTTTCCTTTTGTTAATTCCCTACAAATAATTTTAAGCATTTTTTCCGAGCCGAAGCGACTTACCAGTTATTTCCGAGCCGAAGCGACTCGCTAATTATTTCCGAGCCGAAGCGACTCGGCTACAGGCACTGATCCTGCAAACTAACATTAAAGTGCAAGCTGTAGCCGCGTCCCGTGGGCGCGGAAAATCACGCTGTAGCCGCGTCCCGTGGGCGCGGAAAATCACACTGTAGCCGCGTCCCGTGGGCGCGGAAAATCACACTGTAGCCGCGTCCCGTGGGCGCGGAAAACTTATACATAATCAATATAACCTGCAAACTCCCACTGTTCAGCATATTCTACCAATTTTTTTCTGACAGGATTGTCTCTAACATAATTCCATTTTTCAGAATAAGACTCCTCCGAAGGTATCAAATGATCAAAAAACTCACGTTGCCAAAATGGTATTTCCATATTCAACTCTCGATGCAACTTCTTAGATGTCCACTCTTTCCAAGAACCAATCATTCTTGATAATTTTGTCTTACTTTCTGCATCTCTACAAAAAAAATGTACATGATCTGGCATTATAACATATTGTCCAATTGCCCATCCATGAAGCATAAGCGATTTTGCCCAATGTTTTCTTAAAATATCATGAATTTGTGGTAATGCAAGCAATCTGTTCATATTTACTGTACAAATAGTAATAAAATAACAAGGATGATCTGTCCAAACACAACTAAGTCTTTTTAAATGTTTCATTGTTCTCCATTGTTATTGTCGGCAAAGCAAATAATTTCCGAGCCGAAGCGACTTACCAGTTATTTCCGAGCCGAAGCGACTCGGCTACAGGCACTGATCCTGCAAACTAACATTAAAGTGCAAGCTGTAGCCGCGTCCCGTGGGCACGGAAAAACACACTGTAGCCGCGTCCCGTGGGCGCGGAAAATCACACTGTAGCCGCGTCCCGTGGGCGCGGAGTTAAAAATCTTTAGATTTTTTATTCCCAGATTCCTTCAATCTCGGTTTTGCAATCCGGACACATTCCATTATAAATTATGTTTTGCTTCACTAAATATCCATCCCTCTCAATTAATAATTTTTTACACTCCGGACAATAAGTGTTTCCCCCGTTTTTAGTCTGCAGATTGCCGATATAAACAAACTGCAACCCCTCGGCTTCAGCAATCTCTTTTGCTCGTTGTAATGTTTCTGTCGGTGTAACAGGCAGATTATTCATCTTATATTGCGGAAAAAATCTTGAAAAATGTAAAGGAGTATCTTCGCCAAGGTTTTCTTTTATCCACTTACATAATTTTTTCAAATCCTCATCACTATCGTTAAGTGTTGGTATAACAAGATTTGTCACCTCAAGCATTAAATTCTCTTTTGCTATAACAAGAGCATCTAAAACCGGAGGAAGCGTTATGCCGCAAACACTCTTGTAAAAATCATTAGACATTGACTTCAAATCAATATTTGCAGCATCTGTATACTTACAAAGCTCTCTCCAAGGCTTTTTGTTTATGTAGCCGGCAGAAACAATAATATTCTTTAAACCCAGTTCATGTACTTTTATAGAACAGTCTAATGCATATTCATAAAAAACAGTTGGATCTGTATATGTATATGCTACAGAATCGCAACCATGTTTTCTTGCTAATAGTGCAACGTCAGCCGGTAATAATTCCGGATATTTTGAAACATCCTCCGGGATAGTTTGAGATATCTGCCAATTCTGACAATTCTTGCAATGAAGATTGCAGCCAAAAGTTCCCACCGAAAGAACTGAACTACTCGGCAAAACATGAAATAGCGGCTTTTTTTCTATTGGGTCAATATTGACAGAACAAGGATATCCATACATAATTGACTTAATTTCTCCATCAATATTAAAGCGAACTTTGCAGTCGCCACTTTCTCCAGGAGATATTAAACACATCTTTGGGCAAATTGTACATTTAGTTTTCATACCTTTAGTCTATATCTTTCTCACATAATTTGCAAGTAAAAACTTTCATAATTATTTTTCCCCTGTTTTTTCTGGTTAAACACCTTTTTTGGCGGGGTCACGGACCCCGACCCTACAGTTACGGATGCTGCAATCAAAGCTAAATGGTTGATTGCAAATGGTTTCTGTAGGGTCGCCCCGCCCTCACTTTGAATTTTTAAGAATCAAAGTAAGGGCGGGG